>DATMEZ010000201.1:0-28514 GCA_035556415.1 Povalibacter sp. | reverse complement strand
AACAAGGGATCGAGCTTGGGCCAACCGGTTTCCTCGACGCGAAAGAATCCCAGTTGGCGTTGCAGCGCCTGGAACGGCGCGGTGGTGTCCGGTCCCTGGGTGCAGTACAGGTCGAACGAGCCGCGCACTCGAAAGTGGCCGCGCGATTCGCTGCGCTTGCCGACGCTGAAGCTGTGAAAGACCTCGACCTTCAGGCCGGGAAAGAAATGCGGCACCCAGTTGCCGGGGACGAACACGGCATCGGGCCGCCAGTCGATGACTGAACGCACCGACGCCAGCCGCTGCTCGTCTGCCCGCGCGTAGGCGGCGATTGATTCACGCTCGAAGAACCAGGCGGCCTCGTCACCGCGGGCGCGAATGACCTGCTGCAACGGCCGCAGAATCGCCAGCGCATAAAGCTCCGAGACAAAAAACAGATATCGCGACACCCGCCCTCCCCGTTCATCGCTTCCTTTCAACCGGCCCTACTGTGACAGCCGGCCGCGCTGTGTGAAACTCGCAGCATGTCATCGACATCCACGCTGCCACTCACCCTGCTGCTCATTGCCCGCAACGAGGCGGCGGTCATCGGCCGTTGCCTGGATAGTGTGCCATTTGCCGCCGAGAAACTCGTGATCGATTCGGGCAGCACCGACGGCACGCAGGAAGTGGCGCAGCGCCACGGCGCGCGCGTGGTGCATCAGGACTGGCTCGGCTTCGGTCCGCAGCGCAATTTCGCAACTTCGCAGGCCAGCCATGACTGGATCCTGGTGCTGGATGCGGACGAGGCGCTGTCGCCGGAGCTGGCGCAGGAACTGCAGTCGCGCCTGCCCGAGCTGATGCAGTCGAACCTGGCCGGCGCGATCCTCAAGCGGCAGACGTGGTACATGGGCGCGCCGATGCACTGGTACCGACCGATGGTGGGCGAACGGCTGGGGCGCCTTTATCACCGTGGCCGAGCGCGCTGGACCGATGTGCGCGTACACGAGTCGCTGCGCTTCGACGGCCCGACCGTCACGCTCAAACACTCATTCGTGCATCACCACAATCCGACCCTGGTGCATCGCCAACTGAAGATCCTGCGGTACTCGGAGCTCAAGGCGCGCGACTGGCTGGAACGCGATCGGCCAGTGCGGTTGTGGATGGCGCCACTGGTGTTCATCGCCGCCTTCTTCAAGGATTACGTGCTACGCCTGGGCATGCTCGACGGCGGCCGCGGCTACGTCGTGTCGCAAGTGGGCGCTTCCTATGCCGTGTACAAGCGCTTGCGCTACTACGAAATGAAGCACAATCCGGCCTCGCGCGAGCCGGCCGGCAAGCTCCTGGGCGGAATCGATCCGTGACCGGCGGTTTCTAGCATGTGCGGCATCACCGGATATCTGTCCGCAGAGGCGCAGCTTGCCGAGCCACAGCGCGTACTCGACGCGATGACCGATGCATTGACGCATCGCGGCCCCGACGACCGCGGCACCTGGCTCGACCTCGCCGCCGGCATCGGCTTGGGTCATCGTCGCCTGTCCATCATCGACCTGTCGCCCGACGGCCATCAGCCGATGGCCTCGGCCTCGCAGCGCTACGTCATCGTCTTTAATGGCGAGATCTACAACTACCGCGCCTTGAGCGCAGAACTCACTCAGCGCGGCCACCGCTTCCGCGGACATTCGGATACCGAGGTGCTGCTGGCCGCTGTCGAAGCCTGGGGTCTCGACGAAGCACTGCGCCGCGCCAACGGCATGTTCGCCATCGCGCTGTGGGATCGGGAAGAGCGCGTGCTGCACCTGGCTCGGGACCGCATCGGCAAGAAGCCGCTCTACTATGGCTGGGCCGGCCGCACCTTGCTGTTCGGCTCGGAGCTCAAGGCACTGCTGGCGCATCCGCAACTACAGCCGCGTGTCGATCCGGGGGCACTGGCGCTGTTCCTGCGTCATGACTATGTGCCAGCGCCGTGGTCGATTCTTTCGGGAGTCTTCAAGCTGCTGCCCGGCACCGTGCTTTCACTGCGCGCCACCGACGTGGCTCGCGGTGCGAGCAACTTTTCGCCGCACGCTGCAAGCCGTTATTACTGGAATGCGCAGCAGGTGCTCACTGACGCGCTCAGTGACCCCCTGAAGTTGAGCACGGAAGACACGATCGAGCAGCTCGATCAGCTGCTGCGCGATGCCGTCGCGCTGCGCATGCATGCGGATGTGCCTCTCGGTGCATTTCTGTCCGGCGGCACCGACTCTTCGACCGTGGTCGCGCTCATGCAGGCGCAGTCGCAACGCCCGGTGCGCACGTTCTCCATCGGATTCGACGATCCGCGTCATGACGAAGCCCGCGCAGCACGCGCCGTCGCGGCTCATCTCGGCACGGACCATACGGAACTGTATGTGACCGGCGACGACGCACTCGCAGTGGTGCCGCAACTGCCGCAGATGTTCGATGAGCCGTTCGCCGATTCCTCGCAGATCCCGACGTACCTGGTGGCGCATCTGGCACGGCAGAGTGTCACGGTTGCGTTGTCAGGCGACGGTGGTGACGAGCTTTTCTGCGGCTACGGTCGCTATCAGCGCGCGCTCGATGTCTGGCAATGGCAGCAACGCGTTCCTACGGCATTACGGCGCCTGGCAGGCACGGCACTGGGCGGCTATGCACGGGTGGAAGCGCGCACCAGCAAGCTCGGGCAGCTGGCAAGCGAGCTGCAAGCCGATTCGGCTGCGGCGGTATATCTGAATCGCGTATCGCGCTGGCGAATTCCTGAAGCGGTGGTACGCAACGGCCGCGAGCATCCGACTCCATTCACGGACCCGGCCCAGCAGCTGCAACGCGCCGACACAGCGCACGAGCTGATGTACCTGGACCTGATGACGTACCTGCCCGAAGACATCCTGACGAAAGTGGATCGCGCCACCATGTCCGTCGGCCTGGAAGCGCGCGCGCCGCTGCTCGACTATCGTGTCGCTGAACTGGCATTCCGGATTCCGCTGGAGATGAAGCTGCGCGACGGCCAGCAGAAATGGCTGCTGAAACAGTTGCTGCGCCGCTATCTGCCCGATCCGCTGATCTACCGCCCGAAACAGGGCTTCGGCGCCCCCGTGAGCGGCTGGCTCAAAGGTGCGCTGCGCGACTGGGCGCAACAGCAGCTGGATCCGGTCCGCCTGGCGCGCGAGGGTCATTTCCAGCCCGGGCCGATTGCGACGATCTGGCGCGAGTTTCTGGCCGGCCGTCGCAAATGGCATACACATCTGTGGAACGTGCTCATGTTCCAGACGTGGCTGGAATGGCTGAATGCGCAAGTGGGCGACAGAACCTCGAGCGCCGCTGGCTTACAATCCGCCCCCTCGCAGCAAGGTGGTTCTCATGCAGGATATTCTCGTTCCCATCTCCCCCGGTGAGCTGATCGACAAGATCACCATTCTCCAGATCAAGTCCGAGCGCATGAGCGATCCGGCCAAGGTCGCCAACGTGCGCACCGAGCTGGCGCTGCTGGAAGAAACCTGGGCACGCTCCGGCCACGCCACGACCAGCATCGAGACCGAATGGGCAGCGCTCAAGCGCATCAACGAAAAGCTCTGGGTGATCGAGGACGACATCCGCGACAAGGAGCGCGCCCAGGCGTTCGATGCGCAGTTCATCGAGCTGGCGCGCGCTGTCTATGTCACCAACGACGAACGCGCCGCAGTGAAGCGGCAGATCAATACCCGGCTCGGCTCACGGATCGTGGAAGAGAAGAGCTACAAGGAGTACAGGTAAGCGCATGGCGCGCTTTCGCTGGGGCATCTTCGGTACGGGTGCTGTCTCGGCGAAATTCGTCGCCGGCCTGGCCGCCGCGCGCGATGCTGAAGCAACGTTCATCGCGTCGCGGTCGCTGGCGAAAGCGCAGCAGTTCGCTGCCGGCCTGGGCGTGGGCCGTGCAATCGCCGGTTATGCCGAAGCAGCCGCCGCAGGCGGCGTCGACGCCGTCTATATCGCCACTCCGCCTTCGGAACACGCTGCGCATGCGCTGCTCTGCATCCAGGCAGGCATCCCGGTACTGATCGAGAAACCCTTCGCGTCGAGCGCGGCCGAAGCCGTGCGAATCGCCGAGGCCGCGCACTCGAACTCAGTGTTCGCCATGGAGGGGTTGTGGACGCGCTTCCTGCCTGCCGCACAGGCCCTGCGCGACAAGCTCGCGAGCCGCAGCGTGGGTGAAGCGCGGCTGGTCGCAGGCAACTTCGGCACCTCGCAGGTGCCGGATGACGCGAACGGCATGTTCAATCCCGCACTCGGTGGCGGCGCCATCGCCCACCTTGCCCCTTATCCGCTGTCGCTGGCGCAGTGGCTGTTCGGCACCCCGACGCTGCTGCATGCCCTGGGCACGATCGGTCCATCCGGCGTCGACGAGGATGCGGCATTCCAGCTGCGCTACTCATCCGGCGTGATCGGTTCCTTCTTCGTCAGCCTGCGCGCCTGGGCGCCGGACGACTTCCAGGTCCTGGGCAGCGACGGAATGATCAGCGTGCGCGGCTCGATCGTGCGGCCCTACGGGCTGCACATTTCGCACGAGACCCCGCGTCGCGCCGAGCAGGCACAGTACGGCTGGCGGGCACGCGCGCGCCAGCACGGCCTCGTTCACAACATTGCCCAACGCACCGGCCGGTCGAGCCGCGGCCGCGGCCGCCGTTTCGACTATCGCTATGCAGGCAACGGTTTTCACTATGAAGCGGACGAAGTGAGCGCCTGCGTGCGACGCGGTGCGCTGGAAAGCGCCAACATGCCGCTGAGCGACAGTATCGCCGTGGCCGCCACCTCGGATACGATCCGCCAGGCGCTATCGAACGAATCCGTGGGGAACGCCCCGGCATAAGAGACCAAGCCCGGCCATGAAGATCGCGTACGTCGGCTGCGGTTACGTGTTCGACATCTACATGCGCACCGCCTGGGCGCATCCGGAGCTGCAGGTCTGCGGCGTTTTCGACATCGACGCCACACGCGCCGCAACGGTCGCCCGGCACTACGGCTTCCGGGTCTATCCGAGTTACGAAGCGCTGCTGGCCGACCCGGAAGTGGAGATCGTGGTCAACCTGACCAACATCCGATCCCATTACGACACGGTGAAGCGCGCCCTGCTGGCTGGCAAGCACGTCTACTCCGAAAAGCCGCTGACCACCGATCTCGAACAAAGTCGCGAGCTGTTTGCTCTCGCCCAATCGCGCGCACGCGTGCTCACCGGTGCACCCTGCAATCTCTACTGCGACGCGGTCGGCACCCTGTGGAAAGCCGTGCGCGAAGGCGCCATCGGCAAACCGGTGCTGGTCTATGCCGAACTCGACGACAACCCCGCCCACCTGATGGGCCTGGAGAAAGTGCAGAGCCCGACCGGCGCGCCGTTCCCCTACGCCGAGGAATTCCAGGAAGGCTGCACCGTCGAGCACGCCGGCTATCACCTGGTGTGGATGTGCGCCATGTTCGGTCCGGTCCTGTCGGTATCGGCCCTTTCACAGACCCTGGTCGAGCACAAGACCGACACGCCGCTGGCGCCCGCCAATACGCCGGACTTCTCAGTCGCCTGCCTGACCTTCGCCAACGGCGTCGCGGCGCGCCTGACTTGCAGTTGGGTTGCGCCTCGCGATCATCGTTTCCGCGTCATCGGCGAGAGCGGCGAGATCTGCGTCGACAATGTTTTTCACGATCGCTCGCCGGTGCGTCTGGAGCGGTTCTCGCGGGTCAGCCTCAGCGCCCGCAAGGTCCACACCATCCGCAACCACACCTTGCTCGGCCGGGCTTTCGGCATCGGCGGGCGCAAGCTGCCGCTGATACGCCGCTGGAAATCCCACGCGGTCGAGTCGGAGCGCGGCGTCGGCCGCTCGCTCAAGCATCGGTTCGTGAGCTGGCTGCGCAGCCGGGAGATTCACGCTCTGGACAAGCTATTGGGCATCGCCGAGATGGCCCGCGCGATCCGCGAGGGTCGCTCGCAGCCCATGCCGGCCGACTTCCTGATGCATCTCAACGAGTTGACGTTACTGATCCAGCGCGCCGGACCTGAGGGGATCGCCATGAAGCCGACCACCAGCTTCGAACCGATCGAACCGCTGCCGGACATGGTCGACGGTCCGCACAGCTATCGCATCGCCTACCGGCCGCGATTACTGGAACGAAGACTGGCCGGCATCGTGGAAACGCTGCACCGGCGCTGACAGCGCCTTACCTAGCGCTGCAGCGTGTACTCCGCGCTGCAGTAGGGGCATTTGGCCCAGCCGGTCTTCTCGATGGGCAGGAACACCCGCGGATGGGAATTCCACAGGTACATGCCCGGCATGGGGCAGGAAAGCGGCAGATCCGCGGGCGTCACGTTGTACTGGTTCTGGGCGTTCGGCTGCAGCAGCTTGGACGCGGATTCGGCAGTGGACATGGGCGATGAGTCTCGCGGAACGGATTTCGGGCGGATTATCGCAGATTGAGCCGCCGTGGCGCAGGCTCCCGGAGAACCCTGAGCGCAGGACGGGGTGGATTTGGGGAAATGGCTGAATCGACTGACGGAATTTCAGTCCGCAGCCTCCATGACCTCGTCCCAGATCTCGATCACGCCGCGCCGCTCGGCGACGAACTCCGTGGCGTCCAGCACGTCTCCGGCCCCGTCCAGCGACAGGTGGTGCAGACGCTCGCGGTAACTGCGATAGGTATTGACCAGGAAGTCCACCCGCGCCTGCGGCACCAGGTTGCCCGAGGCCAGGCTTTCCAGCTGCCGGATGTTGTCCGAGAAGGTCACGATCTGCGGATAGCGATCGGCCCACTTGAGCATCCAGTACTGCACCAGGAACTCCAGGTCGGCGATGCCGCCGGCGTCCTGCTTCAGGTCGAACTGCCCTTCTCCCGCCTTCGACAGGTTGTCCCGCATCTTGGCGCGCATGTTGCGCACTTCGGTCCGCAGGTCGCCACGGCGCACGGCGTTGCGCAGCACCTCGATACGCGCCTCCTCGAAGCTCGCCCGCAGCGAGGGCTCACCGGCCACCGCACGGGCGCGCAGCAGGGATTGATGCTCCCAGGTCCAGGCTTCCTCGAATTCGTATTCGCGGAATCCCTGAATGGTCTGCACCAGCAGCCCGCGATTGCCGGCGGGACGCAGCCGCGTATCGACTTCGTAGAGCCGGCCGGCCGCGGTATGTACGGTCAGCAGGTGCACCAGCCGCTGCGCCAGGCGCTGGAAAAAGACGCTGTTATCGACCGGCTGGCGGCCATCGGTGCGTTGCACCTCGCCACTGGAATCGTGCAGGAACACCAAATCCAGATCCGAGCTGTACCCCAGCTCCAGCCCGCCGAACTTGCCGTACGCCACGACGACCATGCTGGCGGACCGCAGCACACCGGCTTCCTCGCCATACTGCGGAATGCCGTGGCGCTCGGTGATCTGCGCCCAGGCCAGCCGCAACGCCTCATCGACGATCAGCTCGGCGATGTCGGTGAGCCGGTCGCTGACCTTCATCAGCGGCAGCCGCCCCATGAGGTCGCCCACCGCGACCCGGAAGATGGCGGCCCGCTGGAAATTCCGCAGCATCTCCACCTGCCGCTCGGGATCTTCGCCCTGCATCGCGCCACGGCGCGACGCCAGGTCCTCGGCGAACTGCGCACGGCTCGGCGGCTCTTCGATCAGGCGCTCGTCGATCAGCTCGTCCAGCAGCAGCGGATGCGACGCGACCTGGTCCGCCAGGAACTGGCTCCGGGCGCACAGCTGCACCAGCCTGCGCAGCGCGATCGCGTTCTCGTTCAGCAGCGCCAGATAGACGGTTCTGCCTCCGATCATCTCCAGGATGCGGGCAATCCGGCCGAAGGCGACGGTTGGTTCAGCCGTCGCCGCGACGCTCTTCAGAATGCGCGGCAGCGCATCGCGCAGGCGTCGGTGACCGGTTTCGTCGAGGCGCCGGTAGTAGGCCGAGGACCGCAACTGCTCCAGCGTCTCGTTCAGCGCCGCCGCATTCTCGATGCCGAGTTGCCGCAGCGCCCGTTCGCGATCGTCGGCCGAGCCGTCGAGATTCAGGTCCGAGGCTCCGGCCGGCTGCGCTTCCGCCGAATTGGAGGTCGGGCCGAAGACGGTCTGAGCGAAAATTTCCCTCACCCGCTCGCGGTGCGCCGTCAATTGCGCCACGACCTCCTCCCAGTCCGGCAGGCCCAGCGACAACGCCAGACGCTCGCGCGCCAGGTCATCGGCCGGCAGCTTGTGAGTCTGCTCGTCGTTCCATTGCTGCAGCCGGTTCTCGACGATGCGTAGAAAGCGGTATGCCGCATCCAGTTCGGCCACTGCTTCGCGACCCAGTCGCCGCTGCCCGATCAGCAACGGCAGGACGGCCCGCAGCTCGCGGCTCTGCAATCGCCGATCGTTGCCACCGCGGACCAGCTGGAAGGCCTGCACGATGAACTCGATCTCGCGAATGCCGCCTGGGCCCAACTTGATGTTGTCGCGCAGCTCGCGCCGCTCGACTTCCTTGGCGATCATCGCCTTCATGTCGCGCAGCGACTCGAACACGCCGAAGTCCAGGTAGCGGCGATAGACGAACGGACGCAAGGTCTCGTCGTAGAGCGCAGCAAAATGTTCCTGCGCCGTAACGGCTCGCGCTTTGACGTATGCGTAGCGCTCCCAGTCGCGGCCGTGCTGCTGCAAGTAGTTCTCGAAAGCGCCGAAGCTCACTGCGACACGGCCGCTGTCGCCGAACGGACGCAGGCGCAGGTCCACTCGATACACGAAACCGTCGACCGTCGGAGCCGCCAGCAGTTGCGTGATCTTCTGCCCCAGCCGCAGAAAGAACTCGGCGTTGTCGACGGCGCGCGCACCATCGGTCTGGCCTTCTTCCGGGTACAGGAACACCAGGTCGATGTCCGAGGAATAGTTGAGCTCGCGGCCGCCGAGCTTGCCCATGCCCAGGATCATCAGCGGCTGCGGCTCGTTGCTGGTTTCGCTGCGCGGGGTGCCGTAGCGCGCCGTCAACTGCTCGTACATGCGTCGATAGGCGAAGTCGATGCAAGCATCGGCCAGCGCCGACAGGTCGCGCAGTGTCTCATCCAGATCCGCCCAGCCGGCGATGTCGCGCCAGGCGATGCGCACCATGTGGCGACGGCGAAAACGTCGCAGCCCTTCCATCAGCTCCGGCTCGGCGGTGGCCGTCACCTGTCGCTGCAGATCCTCGCCGATCCAGTCGTCCGTCGCCGGCTCCAGCAATCGGCCGTCTTCGATGAGGCGTGCCAGCAGCTGCGGATCGCGAATGCAGCTGGTCGCGACGAACTCGCTACTGGCCCAGACGCGCGGCAACGATTCCGCTGTCGATGGATTGTCGAGAATGCTCGGCCACACCGCGTCGTCCTGCTCACGCGCTTCGTGCAAACGCTGGCGTGACATTTCCAACAGTCCGGTCGCGGTCGGCTTGAGGGTCGTCTCGGAGGTCATCTTCGTTCTGTCTCGACACTCACGTCTGCGGGGTTCGTGAATCGGCCACCCGAGCGCCATCTTAGCCGGGCGCCGCGGAACTTTTCCGCCTTCGAACGCTCCAGCGCGCGAAGAAATTTTCGCGCGCTTCAACCCCGTTGCGGCATGACCGTCGTTCATTGAGAACAGAAGCGATCGGCTTCTTTGCGCAAGACGGAGGCAACCATGTCCCATCCGCTGTCCTCGGGCCGTCATTCCAGCGCCCTGGCGCGTTCCGGTCCGGCCACGGCCGTCATCGGCGTGCACTTGCTCATCGCTTACCTGCTGTCCGTCAGCATGGGCGTGATCCAGGCGCCGCAGTTCGCGCAGCCCATCGTCGCCAACTTCATCCCGGAACCGCAGACGCACCAGCCCGAACCGCTGCCGCCGAAGGAACCGGTCATCAACGACACGCTGGACCCCATCGTCCAGCCCATGCCGGTGATCGCGCCCGAAGAACCGGTGATCCCGGTGGCAGAGGTCCCGATGCCACCCTCACAGAACGCGATCCAGGCCACCGAAACGCCGCCGGCGCAACCGCCCGCAGCGGCACAGAGCCTGAAAGTCAGTCGGCGGGTGGACCCGACTTATCCGCCCTCGGCACGACGTGCCGGCGAAGAAGGCAGCGTTCAGTTACGCATCCTCGTCGATGAACGCGGCCTGCCCGGCGAAGTGCAGATCGTGAAGAGCAGCGGCTTCGCGCGGCTGGACCAGGCCGCCATCGATGCGGTGCGCCGCTGGCGCTTCGTGGCAGCCACCAACGGCAGCCAGTCCGTGGTCGCGTGGACGCAGGTGGCGATTACTTTCCGGCTCACCGGCGGCAACGGCTAACAACAACGGCTAACAACCAGGGACAGGCAAAGCTCTGGCCGGAAGCGTGCAGACGCTTCCGGCCTTTCATGGCGCATTCCATGCCGCCCGCTCCTTGCGCGCTCGATACGCAGCTCAGTCACGTACACCCGCGCAAGGAACCTTGAGCTTCATCACCGTCAAACCGATCTTTGGCCTCTAGGCTGCGCTCACGTACGGGCACGACCGCGATCGGCTTTAAGGCTTCCGCTCATCCCCGATCGATGCCTTGGCGTACGGCTTTGCATATCGCTCACCGGTAACTTTTCGGGCATGCGCAAGATAACGAATCGTCTGCGGGCCTTGTCATCCCTGGATGGCCGCGAGGTCGTTTTCCTCACGGCCGCGGCACTCATCGCCGCCTGCGCGCTGCTGTCGCCGGCAGCTCATGCTGCATCCGGTCTGTGCCAGACCGGCTCACGGTGTTCGCTTTCGCCGATCGCCGCGAGCGCGGACAGCGAGAAACGCCTCGCCGACTTCATTGCGACATTGCAGGTCTCCAACGCCGGCGACACCACACGCCGCAATACGCTGTCGAGCCAGGAATACCATTCATTCAGTGGCGTGGGCGCGGTGATCTGCTCCGTCAACGGCAAGCGGCGCATGGCCACGGCATTCCTGGTCGGCGCTTTCGACATCGGCGTAACCGTGGCGCACACGTTCGAGGACGACGGCGTGTGGACCGCGCCCGAGAACTGCGTCTACACCAGCACCGATTCGCTCGGCCAGATCCGCGAACGCATCCCGATTTCCTACATCAAGACCCAGTGGGAAGCCGAGGCCGGTGCCTTCGGTCAGCCTTCCAAGGATCTCGCCGTGATTCGTCTGAGCGAACCGTCGCACTATGCGCAGCGCACGATGCCGCTGGGCAAATTCTCGGGCGCGGCGGCGCCGGTGCTGATGGTCGGCTTCCGCACCGACCTGGAATCCGATTCACTCAAGAGCAAGAGCCGCGGCACCGTGTACGAGCGCAAGGGCAAAGGCATGCCGCTGTCGAGCCTGACCGGCTTCATCCATGACATGGATGCGCGCGGCATAGCGGCCGGCGCGCCGGTGATCGACGAGCGCACCGGCGTCATCATCGGCATCCACACACTGGGTTCGCCGATCGGCTCGGATCGCCTGGTCACCAAGCGCAACACCATGATCACCATGAACGAGTGGCTGGAGCACACCCTGCTCAGCGAGATGCAGGCGACTGCCAAGATGGAAGCGACCGCCAAGGAAGAACAGGTGCCGAAGGCACCGGCGTTGTAGCAAATCCCGCTACGCGGCCCGCCAGCGCTGCCAACGGATCGAAGAGCCACAGCCGCTGCTCTCATCCCTCTTCCCAGGACGGATCAGGACGCCCACCGCGCTTGCCGAATCCATCATCCGCCCACATAGTCGGCGGATGAGCGTTCCCGCCGACCCGATCGCCTCGTTCGCGAAACTCCTGGGCGCCAGCCGCAATACCGTCTTCTTCACCGGCGCCGGCATCAGCACCGAATCGGGCATCCCCGACTTCCGCAGCCCCGGCGGCGTGTGGAGCCGGATGCAGCCCATTTATTTCCAGGACTTCATCGCCTCGGAGGAAACTCGCCGCGAAGCCTGGCGGCGCCGCTTCGACAATCACGACGGCTGGGTCGGCGCACAGCCGAACAGCGGTCATTACGCCGTCGCCGATCTCATCCACCGCGGCCGGGCGACGGCGGTGATCACGCAGAACGTCGACAACCTGCATCAGATCTCCGGCGTGCCGGACGGCAAGGTCATCGAGCTGCACGGCAACGCGACTTACGCCAGCTGCCTGAGCTGTCAGACCCGGTCCGAGCTCGCCGACATCGAAAAGCAGTTCATCGAGACCGGTACGGTGGCGCCGTGCGCGCGCTGCGGCGGCATCATCAAATCGGCCACCATTTCCTTCGGCCAGCAGATGCCGGCACTGCCGATGCAGCGGGCGCACGAAGCCAGCATGCAATGCGATCTCTTCGTCGTTCTCGGCTCGTCGCTGTCGGTCTTCCCGGCTGCGGATTTTCCGCTACGTGCGCGCCAGAACGGCGCGGCACTGGTCATCGTGAATCGCGATCCCACCCAGATGGACGAGATCGCCGACGTGGTGATTCACGCCGGCATCGGCACCACGTTGCAGGCCGTCACCGCGACGCTCTAGGTCCATCTATCCCCGCCCCGGGAGCGAGGCTCATTCCGCTATCACGAGCCGGCGGAAAGCCTCGGTCATTTCGTCGTGCAGCTCACCACCGCTCGCCACGATGAACATTGCGGCCATGTTGCGTTCGCGCGCCAGCGCATATCCGGCCTCCGCCCCGAGTACGTTCAGAGCTGTCGCCCACGCGTCCGCCTGCAATGCCGTCCCGGTGGCGACCACCACCGAAGCCAGATCATGCTCCACCGGCCGGCCGGTTCGTGGATCGATGGTGTGCGAGTAGCGATGCCCGTCGCGCACGATGTAGTGACGATATTCACCGGAAGTGGTCACTGACAGATCGTCGAGCCGAACGACGGCATACGGCTCCTCCTCCGCATCGATGGGACGTTCGACCGCGATGCGCCACACCTGCCCTTTTCCATTGAGACCGCGCGCGCGGACTTCGCCGCCGATGTCGATCATGAAGTTCCCGATGTCCATCGATGCAAAGCGCGAGGCCAGCAGATCCACCGCGTAGCCCGGCGCGACCGCGTTCAGATCGATAGTCAGTTCCGGTATCTCTTTGCGCAGCGCCGCCGGCGACATGCGCACCTGCAGCTTGCGATATCCGGTACGCGCCAATGCTCGCTGGATCTCGGCATCCGAGGGCAGCTGCGCCTGCTCGCCGGCCGGCCCCATTCCCCACAGGTTCACCAGCGGCGCGACCGTGATGTCCAGCGCTCCTTGCGAAAGCTCGCTGACCTGGAGCGACTCGCTCACCACCTTCGCCAGGTCTTCCGAGACTGCGAACCAGTCGGTCGAAGTCGAGGCATTGAAACGCGACACGGTGGAATCGTCGCGATAACCCGACATGTCCAGATCGATGCGCGCCAGCACGTCGTCGATCGCGACGCGCACGGCGTTGCTGTCGATGCCGGCCGGCGGCGAGGCCACCTTGACCGAATAAGTAGTGCCCATGGTCGGACCGGAGAGCGCAATCTCCGGCGAGCCGGCCGGCGGCGGCGGCGAGCAGGCAACGAGCGAAACGCAAGCGGCGGCAATGACGATCAGCGAAGACGCGATTTTTTTTCTGTGCATTGCGCGAGGGTAGCTCATCCGTGCGGTCAATGCGCGACACAGTGAAGCGTGGTCGCGCCGGTGCCAGAGAATCATCGCCGCAATGTTTGGTACGCGCAGGTTACGACGAACAATCGTCCGAGCGTTTCTGCGAAGCAGCTGCGGGTGCCGTGTTTTTCTCAAAGCAATCGTCACGCCGACCAGCGCCGCTGGTGCCTTCCGACGGTTCGAGTGTTGCTTCGACGGCGCGGACAGGCGACTGCGAGTCAATCGGTGGGTTGGCTGCCGACGCACGAGGTGCGACGCGAGCGGCAGAGCCACGAGCCTCGGCATCGACGCCGCGCACCGGTGCGCTGTCCACCGCCGAGCGATTCAGCATGACAGCCAGCAGGAAACTGATCGATATCAGTATTCCGCCCACGATTACCCCTCGTTCCATCCCCCGGCTCCGGTGGCATCGCACAACGCATCCGCGATGCGCAGCGACAGTGGCGCGAGAGTAGTAGCGCAACGCCGGGCTGTGACGTGGCCTTTCGGGCAGACCGATGCTCCGAAACATAGCTCGTACGCCAGCGCTTTCTGTGTTGGATGGTTCATCAGCGGCGTGGTGGCGCAGCATGAGCGCAGAGCCCCCAGCCAATCACTTCCTGGAATCGCTGCTGGAGAACATTCCGGCAACCGTCTTCGCCAAGGAGGCACAGCATCTGCGCTACGTACTCAACCGCGCCGGCGAACAGCTCCTTGGCCGCTCGCGCGCCGATCTGATCACCGGCGCCGGCCGCCGCATCGTGCACACGGCGTGTTCCAGCGATTGCACTGGCATGCGCAATACCCCGGCACCGACGTGGCCTGGCCATCGCGCATCGCATCATAGCCCGCCACGGCGGGCGCATCTGGGCCAGCAGCGAACCGGGCCGCGGCGCCGCCTTCAGCTTCGCCCTGCCGCGCGGCACCAGACATGAAGATGTAAAAGAAATGTAGCGTCGGCACGGCCACGGTCGACAACCCGCAAGGCCGCAGCTACCCTTCCTCAACATCGTTCCGACAAGGAGTCTCACGTGTTCGCGCTTCGCGTTCCGCGTGTCATCACCGTTCTGGGCGTGCTGGCCATCTGCCTGGGCGCCAGCACGGATTCGTGCAGCCTGAGCAACGGCGGCGGCAGCGGCGACAATCCGAGCTTCGTGACGGAACTGCAGCTGCAGGACATCGACGGCCAGATCACCGACAGCTTCGCGCAGGGCGAGCCCATCACGCTGGTGCTGAGGGTGCGCAACCGCCTGGACAGCTCCGCCACCATCCAGTTTCCCACCGGCCGCCAGTCGGATTTCGTGGTGGTGCGGCAAGACACCAACGACGTGATCTGGAAATGGTCCACCGGCAGAACCTTCTCGCAAACCCAGAGCGAGCTGGACTTTGCCGCCAAGCAGAGCCTTACGTTCACTTTCGACTGGGACCAGACGGACGCCAATGGCAATCCGGTGCCCAGAGGCGACTACGAAGCGCGTGGCGTGCTGGTGTACTCGGACTTCGACACCAACCCGCTCAAGTCCAATTCGCAGGGCTCGACCCTGGTGCGCTTCACGGTGCGCTGAACCTCGATTCATGGCCTGTCTGCGTCACGAACACCTGATCCGCATCAACGATGCCTCGATCGCGCCGTCCGAATGGCTGACCCGCAGCCAGCTTTGGGAAGGCCTGCTGCACACGGTGCTGTCGCCACAATTGCTGGACGAGTCCATCGATGCGGCGACGGTGCTGGAACGTTCTGCCGGCGTGTTCCGCCGCGAGATCCGTCGCGGCGGCCTGACGCTGGTCGATGAAGCCGAGCTGGTGACCGACCAGAGCCTGGTCATCCGCTGCGATTCGCAGGGCAAATTCGGCGGTAGCACCTTCACCATGCGCATCGAAGAGCCGGAGCCGCGCATGCTGTTCGTACGCTTTGTCTACGAGCTGTCAGGACTGGAAGAAGAGCGCACCGAGGAAGAGGACAACGCGCGGCGCTCGGCCTACCAGGCGCTGGACGTGGAACGGATTCGTGTAGCCCGCCGGCACGCCGGCCGCGCCCACTGAAACACTCGCCGCCTGCCGACGGCCCCGCGCCATCGGCAGGCAAATCGCTCGATCTAGCGCACCGCAATCTCCACGCGTCGCGCTTCGTCGTCGTCATCTGCACCGACCACAAAGGCTGGAGGATCCATGACAATCCTCTCTTCGGCGACGCCCGCGTCGACCAGCGCGTCGCGCACGGCGTAGGCGCGATCCTTGGCCAGCTCCAGATTGAGGGCCCTGTCACCGGTGTGATCCGTATAACCAGTGATGGCGAGCGAGCGATCCTTCGCCGCTTGCGCCAGGCTGGCGAGCCGCTGCCGGTCCCGCGGATGCAGGCTGGCGTCGCCGACGGCGAAATAGACCTTGGTCGAAGCGCTTGCCAGCTTCAGGGGATCGTCGTCGGACGCGGGCGCCTGCGCCGTCGTCAGCTCCTGGCGATCGGCGGTGCGATTGACGAAAAACAGTACGCCCAGCAGCGCGATGCCGGCGGCAATCGCCCAAGGCAGCCAGTCGCGATTGGCCGATCTTCCGATAGGCGCCACCTTGGCATGCGAGCGAGTCGTGCCTGGCGCCTGCACCGCTGCCAGCAGCTCCGAGAAGCTGCCGGCCCCGAGCGCGCCGATGATGCGACGATCCAGCCCGCTGTTCTCCAGCGAACGGCCCTGGCTCCGCAGCAACTGCGCCAGCCCGGAAGGATTCAGGCCGTTCTGCATGATGTACTTCTTCAGCACGCCGAACAGCAGCGGCACGCCCATCGAGAGCAGCGCCAGCGCCGAGTTGGGGCGCACCCCGCTCACCTCGGAGATGGCGTTCGACACGTTGCCCATGCGGCTGCCGAACAGGGTGCCGCCCAGGGACTCGCCGGAATTCAACAGCGACTCGAGACTGCCGCGGTTGCCGAAATGCGCCGCCAGCTTGCCGGCGATACCGCTGTCCACCCGCTCGTCGGTCAGGCTGCGGAAGATTTCCGTCAGGCCGTTCGGCGCGGCTGCCTGCTGCAGCAGTCCGGCCAGCATGGCCGGACCCACCGAGCGCACCGCCGCGCGGGTGCTGTCTTCGGGCTCTCCCAGGTAGGTGCTCGCCTGCCGGATGAACGGGCCGCCGAGCGTGGAATTGAGCAGTTCAAGGATGTCGAGATTCATGGAACCTCCCGGCCGTTGAGCTGGCGCTGACACTGTCGACGTTTCCAAGACGAGGGCGGCACTGTTCGCCGCGCGCGCACAGGCGTCAAGCCGGGGA
The DNA here is from genome assembly GCA_035556415.1 of Povalibacter sp. Lineage (GTDB taxonomy): Bacteria > Pseudomonadota > Gammaproteobacteria > Steroidobacterales > Steroidobacteraceae > Steroidobacter. The sequence goes on along the minus strand of DATMEZ010000201.1, from coordinate 11,781 downwards.
AGATGCACTTTCAATAGCGATCGGCGCGCGACACGAGGACAGCGCGCGCCGGATGCATTGCAGCATCGCGAGCGGGACCCTTCGGATGGATTCCCGCCCGCGGTGAGCAGGAAGGTTGGCGCTGGATCAGTAGAAGAGGTGATTGACGACTTGCAGCACTGCGCCGGTCGCGATCGCAGCAAGCACTACGTCGTTGTCCACACGCACCCAGTGATAGCCGTACGGCGGGCGGTGCAAGCGATAAGCACCATAGTCGCGTATCACGTAGCGCGGCGCGTAATACGCCACCGGCAATCGATCGCCGCTACGCCACGCGTGATAACGATAGCCCTGCGGTCGATAGTAGCTGCCGACGCGGTAGCGGACCTGACTGCGATAGTAAGGATAGCGACGATAATCGCTGTAATGATGTTCACGAACCTCGCGTCGCTGGTTCGCACGCCCGTCACGGCGATCGTTGTCGCGATGACTGCGCCAATCGGCACGCGGCGCCTGGCGACCGTGGTCGCGCCAATCGCGATCATGCTTGCCGCGCGCGCTCCAGCTGCCGTGATCGCGGCGATCGTGATTCTTGCTGTCGGCCTGGGCCGTGGCGGCCAGGCCCAGCATCAGCGCAAGAGTGAAAGCGGCAGGAATCTTGTAGCTCATCGAAGTCTCCTTGCGGCCCGCGAACGCTGCGGGGCCGGACTGCGATGCCACTATCGCCGGCCGATACTGATTGCTCGCTGAATGATTCGAGTCAGCTTTCGTTCAGTTCGCGAACGACAGGTACTGCCGTAGCAGCTGTTCGATACAGCGCGCCGCGCCTTGTGCTCGCGCTGGTTCCCACGGCCCTCTCGGAGTTTCCTTCATGTAGGCACGTTGCGACAGCTCGAGCTGGATGGCGTAGATGCCTTCGGCCGGGTTGCCGTAGCCCTTGGTGATGTAACCGCCTTTGAAACGGCCATTCAGCACGGCAGAAAACTGGCCGCCGGCCTGCACTGCATGCAGCAGCGATTCGGCGATATCGCGCGGGCACGAGGCGTCGTCGCGAGTCCCCAGATTGAATTCCGGCAGCTTGCCGTCGAATAGGCCCGGTATCTCGCTGGCAATCGAATGGGCGTCCCAGAGCAGAGCGCGACCGTGTTCGGCCTTGATGCGCGCCAGCTCTTCGGCGATGCGTCGATGATAGGGCTGCCAGTATTTCTCGACGCGCGCATCGATTTCATCGTCGCTGGGCACGGCGCCGCGTTCATAGAGCGGCTCGCCGGCAAACGTTGTCGTCGGGCATACCGGCGAATTCGGACCCGACGGGTACAGCGCCGCGGAGTCCGAGGCACGGTTGAGATCCACCACGTAACGCGAAAAATTCGCTTTGATGATGGAAGCTCCGAGATCCCGGGCGAAGGCGTACAGCTGATGGACATACCAGTCCGTGTCCGGCAGCTCGCGCGCGGCAGGAGTGAGCCGCTGCAGGATTTCCGGCGGCACTTCCGTGCCCGCATGCGGAACGCTGATCAGAAGCGGCGCGGAACCGCGATGAAATTCATAAATGGACATCGATTACCCCTTGGTCAGCGCGGCGATGGTGCGGCAGTAGCCGGCAGCAATCGCCTCTTCGGCAAAGTGCTTGCCGTCCTGCACCAGCCAGCGCCCGCCGACCATCACATCACGTGTGGCTTCCGGCTGGCCCGAGAAGATATGAGTGTCGAGAATGCCATCGCCACTGCGCCCGACGAGCACGGGCGAGTCCAGATCCAGCACGACGATGTCGGCGCGGTGGCCGACTTCGAGCGCGCCGATACGACGGCCAGCCGCCTTGGCGCCGCCAGCGCAGGCCAGCCGCCACAAGCACGAACCCACCGACCCCGACGCAGGATCGGCATAGATGTTCCGCTCGCGCTGCACTAGACGCGCCTGGTATTCGATCCAGCGCAGTTCCTCGCGCGCGGAAATGGAAATGTGACTGTCGGAACCGATCGCAACCGCACCGCCGGCATTGAGATAGGAGCCGAGCGGGAACATGCCGTCACCGAGATTCGCCTCCGTGGTCGGGCACAGAGCGACGACCGCCCCCGAGTGGGCCATCGCGTCGATCTCCGCGGCCGTGACATGCGTGGCATGCACCAGGCACCAGCGATCGTCCACCGGCGCGTTTGCCATCAGCCATTCGACCGGCCGCTGGCCGAAGTGCTGGAGCGATGCCATCACTTCCCGTTCCTGCTCGGCCACGTGGATGTGAATCACGCCGGGCTCGCGTTTCGCCAACCCTTCCACGACAGCACGCAGATCGTTCGGCGGAACGGCGCGCAAGCTGTGGAAAGCCATTCCGAGCCCGACCTGCTTCGATGACTGCAAGCCGGAACGTAGCCGGTCGAGCCGGGCAAGGAAATCATCCGACGAGGTCAGGAACTGGCGCTGCCGCGGCGTCGGCGGCGCACTGCCGAAATCCGACGTGAGATACAGCGTGGGCAGCAACGTCATGCCGATGCCTGTCGACGTCGCTGCATCGATCAGCGCCTGCGACATGATGTCGCGCTCGGCGAACGGCTGGCCGTCGGCCTGGTTGTGAACGTAATGGAACTCGCAGACGGTGGTGTAGCCGGCCTTCAGCATTTCCACGTAAAGCTGCGCTGCGACGGCGTTGAGCGCCTCCGGCGTCATGTTGCGCGCCAGCTCGTACATGGTCTCGCGCCAGGTCCAGAAGCTGTCGCTGCTGGATGCCCGCCGCTCCGCCAGACCGGACATGGCGCGCTGGAAGGCATGGCTGTGCACGTTCGGCATTCCGGGAACGGCCGCACCGCTGACCGCGACCGCATCGGTGGTGGTGTCTTCGGGACGGATCTCGACGATGTCGCCGGACGCATCGACTGCAACGACCACATCGCGGCGCCAGCCTTGCGGCAGCCACGCATTCTGGAAACGAAAACGGAGTTGTTCTGCCATGGTCATCCCAGTATATACAAGTATAGACCGGGGTCGTCGCGGCCCCGGCCGACCCTTCCGGGGCCGGCGAGTTGGCGGTAGCCTGCCCGCCTCGTCACGCCCCGCCGCACGGATATTGCCATGAGCTCGACTGACAGCAATCGATGGGATCGCGTCTGGATCGGCGCACAACTGGCCACCATGGAGGGCGCCGACCACGGCATCGGCCACATCGCCGACGGCGCGCTGGCGATCCGGGACGGACGCATCGCCTGGGTCGGCAGCCGCGCGGAATTAGATCAGCTCAACTGGTCCGCAGCGGAAGTAACGCAAGCCGCCGGGCTGTGGATCACGCCGGGCCTGATCGAATGCCATACACATCTGATCTACGCCGGCGATCGCGCCCACGAATTCGCTGCGCGCCTGCGTGGCGCTACGTACGAGGAGATCGCAAGAGCCGGCGGCGGCATCGTCTCGACGATGCAGGCCACGCGCCGCGCCTCGGTGGAGGAATTGCTGGATCAATCGCTGGACCGCGCCCGTGCGCTGGCCAACGAAGGCGTGACCACGCTCGAGGTCAAATCCGGTTACGGCCTGAACCTGGACAGCGAATTGCGCATGCTGCGGGTCGGCCGGCTGCTCGGCGACAAGCTGGGCATCTCGGTCGTCAACACGTTCCTCGGAGCGCACGCCCTGCCGCCGGAATACGCCGGCCGCCAGGACGACTACGTGCGCTTCGTTGCCGACGAGCTGCTACCCGCGGTCGCCGCCGAGAACCTGGCGGACGCGGTCGATGCCTATCACGAGCGCATCGCCTTCAGCCGTGAGCAGACGGCATCGATCTTCGAGCGTGCGAAACACTTCGGATTGCCGGTGAGACTGCACGCCGACCAGCTCAGCGATTGCGGCGGCGGTGCGCTGGCGGCCGATTTCCAGGCACTGTCGGCCGACCATCTGGAATACACCTCGCCGGAATCGCTGCAGCGAATGGCGCAAGCCGGCGTGGTCGCGGGTATCCTGCCCGGGGCGTTCTACTACCTGCGCGAGAAACAGCTGCCGCCGATCGAACGGATCCGCGAGCTCGGCATCGACATGGCCGTTTCCAGCGACTGCAATCCGGGCACCGCCCCGTTCGCCTCACTGCGGCTGGCGATGAACATGGCCTGCGTGCTGTTCAAACTGACGCCGACGGAAACCCTGCTTGGCGTAACCCGGAATGCGGCACGCGCACTCGGTCTCGGTAACGATCGAGGAGTACTGCGCGTCGGCATGCGGGCGGACCTCGCCGTGTGGCGCTTGCGGCACCCCGAACAGCTGTGCGCCGAAGTGGGCGTGCACCGCCCGGTGGAAACCGTGGTCGGGCGTTAGGAAAACTTCAGAATCTCACCGAGATGCCGAGCGACAGCACGTCGATGTCCCCTTTGCCCAGGTCCGAACCGACGTCGAAAGCGCGCTGGTATTCCAGGCGCGCGCTGTAGATTTCCAGGAACGCGAACGACGCACCGGCGCCCGCCAGCATGTTGACCGAGCTGCCGGAACCACTGGCCCGGCGCGAACTGGTGCCGTCGGTGATGAACAGCCTGTCCTGATTGTTGGCGAACAGGGCACCGGCGCGCGCATACACTTCAAACCGGTAGCTGATCGGCAGAATGCCCAGCGCGGAAACCGCCAGTCCGCGATTGCGGGTCTCGATGTTCTGGCTCCAGGTCTGGGCCACCTCGGCGAACGTTCCGGCACTGCGGTCGCGGTGTTCGACCGACCCCAGGGTCAGGTAGCTCCCCTCCAGCGCCAGCCAGGAAAAGAAGCGATAGCCGCCGAAGAAACCGTAACCCTTGTCCTTGGCGTCGAAGGTCGCGCTGCTCGACGTCGGCACGAAACCGAAGCTGTCGTAGATGTCCGCGGTAAGCGCATCGTACGGCGCGCGCGCCACCGAGTTGTCGACCTGGCTGTAGTTCACTCCCACGTAGAAGCCCGGCTCCGCCGCGACTGCATTTGCGGCGGTCAGACAACCGAGCGCCAGGCAACCGGCAGCGAACGGGATCATCCGGGAGATCTTCTGGGCCATGGCGGAACCTTCTCGCGAAAGCCGGCGCCGTGCCGGCGAAGCTGACGCATCGTGCCACAGGTGCGCGCGCAAATGGTTTCTTTGATGCATCGACGCCGCCGCGGCCGGTGAGCAGACTGACGATCGCCGCAGCAAAGGCACATCCGTAGATCGTGCAACCTTACCGCTTGAGGCGGGCCGGATCTGCCCGTGAGTGCTGCCGCAGCGCAATTGCGTTCTACGCCGAGGTCTGACGCCGCCGCAGGCTCATGCTCAGGGCCAACAGGACCAGGATCACCGTCAGCAACAGCACCGCGCTCAACGCCAGCGACCAGTGGATGCCGATCAGCCCGCCGATGACACCGATGGTCACGCCGCTGAAAGTGCGCATGCCGAGCGCCGCCATCGAGAACACGCCGATGACCCGGCCGCGAATCGGCGGCGGCGCCCTGAGCTGGACCAGGGTCTGCGCCATGGAGTTGAACGACAGCTCGACGAAGCCCGCCACGAACAGCAGCAGCATCGCCAGTAGATAGAACTTCGACAGCGCAAATCCCGCCAGCGCGCAGCACCACAGCATGGCCAGAACGAAGGCCGTGCGCACGTTCGCCTGCAACAGCCCACGGCTCTCCAGCAGTATTCCGGCACACAGCGCGCCGGCGGCATCGGCCGCCAGCAGCAGGCTGTAGGACAGATCGGCATCGCCATGGCCCAAGTCGTGTGCGAATCCCGGCATCTGCGCCTGGTACGCGGAGCCGATGAAAAGCGACGCCCCGCCCGCCAGCAGCGTCATCGAGACGATGGTACGGTCGGTAGCAATGTTGCGTATCGTCGCGACGATGTCGGACAGACCACGCAGCGCCGGTCCCGGCGCATGCTCAGCGGTGAAGCGCGGACCGTACGGCGCCTTCCACAACCAGAGGATGGTCGGCAGGTACAGCAGGGCGTTGAACAGGATGCCGTGCGCCGGCCCCATCAGCAGCAGGATGCCACCGCCCAGCGCCGGCCCGAGCAGCAGCCCCATGTAGCGTGAGGTTGCATTCAGCCGAACCGCACTCTGCAAATGCTCGCGCGGCACGATATAGTGCAGCAACACCTGCGACGCCGGCCCCCACAGCACGCCGGCGAATCCGTGGACCACCAGCAGCGCCATGGCATGCCACATCTGCAGCGTATCGGTCAGGAACAGCACGCCCCAGGCCAGCGAGACGAACATGAACAGCAACATGCCCAACTGAATCAGCCGCCGCGGATCGAAGCGATCCGCCAGCGCGCCGGCGTAGACCGAGAAGAACAGGAACGGCAGCCAGTGCGAGACGATGGCGAAGCCGCCCAGCGCCGGCGAGTGGAATTTCTGGAAAATGACCCAGTAGCTGATCACGTGCTCGACGCTGTCGGCCATCATGGCGCCGGCCATGCTCAGGCAGTAGGCGCGGTAGCCCGGATGCCGCAGGGCGGCGAAGGACTGGTGCGCAGCCGCCGCCGGCGGCTGCATGTCGTTGGCAGTCAATCAGAAACCTCGAAGGGATGCGGTCAGGACAGATAGCCGACGCCGCGCGCCATCAATGCCGCACACAGCATGATCGCCAGCAGCAAAGTCAGCTCGATGTGGATGATGCGGCGAAGCGAACGGCGCTGGCTTTCCTCCAGCACCGGCACCTGCTGTTGCCGCAACGCCGCGCGCCACGACAGGAAAGTGCGCGTCGGCCGGATCGAAAGCAGGCCGACGATGACGAACAGCGTGATCTTCAGGATGAACGGCGCGCTGTGGAAATAGTAGACGGCGCTCTTCTCGGTATAGAACACGCGCAGGAAACCGACCACCAGCAGCAGCATCGCGGACATTCCGTATGCGGCATCCATGCGCAGCAGCGAGCGTGCGGAAGTCAACGTGATCTCGCCTTTCATCAATACCAGTTCGGCGGTGAGCACGCCGAAGATGACGAAGGCAGCTCCGTGATGCAGGAAGGCGAGTAGCGCGGCTGTCATGGGAGGTCCGTTGAGCTGCGGCGGGGCTTACACGCCGCAACTTTAAGCGATCCACCGCAGCGACGTCACGCTGCTGCCGGCGTCGCAGCTGATCCCGCACAGGCGTGGTAGACGATCAGCGTGGTTGCAACGGATGCCAGACATGACACCGCGGCCTGATTCACTGAGCAGAAGGATCCTGCGGTGACCCGGCCGCGGCGGCTTCGTCTTGCCTTTTCTGTTCTTCGCGTCGTTCCCGCCGGATCGTCAGCACCACCGAAGCCATGGCGACACCGATCACGGCGATCAATGCAGCCATCAGGAACACCAGGCCGCCGGCCAGCCGGTGCGCCTCGTACAGGCCGAGGGCCAGCCCGATGGGCGTAGTGACCAGCAGCAGGGGTTTGGCGATTTTCATCGCGTGATTCTAGCGCCGCAGGGATGAAGAGATAAGGTGCGGCTAGAAGCCGCCCCTGCTCGATTCGAGCGTACCGGACGCAAACGCAGGTGCAGAAAACTGTGGGCCTGCTCACGCAGGCACTCGCTACGTCGGCTCCACGAGTCGGACCGCGGCGCCCGGCATGCGAACGCGGGCGGCGTCGAAACTAAGAGAATGGATGAACGCCAGCGCGCGTTCTCTACGCATGCGGTCACTGCTTCGTCATCGACCATGACCGCATGCAACGCAATCCGCGCGACTGAAAACTCGTGTAGCGACTGCTACACTAACTCGTCTTTTACCCTTCATTTCCCTGCCGCAAGACCCCAACCCATGACCCGCCAACGAGTCCTCCGTTCGCTACTGTTCTGCTCCCCGCTGCTGTTGTTGGGAGCCTGCGGCAAATCACAGGACGACGCGGCCAACCAGCCGGTGCCAGTGACCACGTTGTCGGTCGTCGAGCGCACGGTGCCGGTGGTGCTGGACGCGGTGGGCCGCACCGAAGGCTCGAAGGAAGTGCAGATCCGCGCGCGGGTTTCCGGCATCGTGCAGAAGCAGCTTTACGACGAAGGCGCATTCGTCCGCGCCGGTGCCCCGCTGTTCCAGATCGAGCGCGCGCCGTTCGAGATTGCACTGGCACAAGCCAAGGCCGCCGCCGACCAGGCCGCTGCGACCGCTGACCAGGCGAAGCGCGAGACGGAGCGCGTTTCCGGGCTGTACACCAATTCCGCGGTCAGCCAACGGCAGGCCGAGGAAGCGTCGACCGCGTACCGCTCCGCCATGGCATCGCTCGCCGCCGCCAAGGCGCGGGTCCGCGAAGCCGAACTGAATCTTTCGTACACCTCGGTGGTCGCTCCCATCGCCGGCGTCACCGGCCGCGCCTTGCATTCCGAAGGCAGCCTGGTCACCGCCAACACCGACAGCAGCCTGCTCACCACCCTGTCGCAGACGCATCCGATCTGGGTGCGCTTCGCGCTGTCCGAGAATGAACACGACAGCCTGCGTCGCGCCGACAGCGAGAACGCGGGCGTGCAGTTGGTGCTCTCCGGCGGCAAAACGTACGCGGCCAAAGGCCGGCTGAACTTCGCCGGCTCGACCGTCGACCAGTCGACCGGCACCGTGCAGCTGCGCGCCGAGTTCCCCAATCCCAAGCTCGAAGTGCTGCCCGGACAGTTCGCCACGGTGCGCGTCGAAGCCGGCACCCAGCAGGTGATTGCCGTGCCCCAGACGGCGGTGGTGCAAGGCAGCCAGGGCCGTTTCGTCTGGACGGTCGGCGCCGACGGCAAGGCCACGCAGCGCACGGTGGAGACCGGCGACTGGATCGACGACGACTGGATCATCCGCAGCGGCCTGAAGGCCGGCGACAGCGTCATCGTCGACAACCTGATGAAGCTGTCACCCGGCACGGCCGTGGTGGCGCAGGCCGACCAGGCGGCAGCGCGCACCTCGGTGGCCGTCGCCGAGTCCGCCCCGGACGCAGCCCGCACCGCGAACTGACAGGCGCACCGACATGTTCTCGAAATTCTTCATCGAGCGGCCGGTGCTCGCCGGCGTCATCGCCATCATCATCGTGATCGCCGGGCTGGTGGCCAGCGCCATCCTGCCGGTGGCGCAGTACCCGGACATCGCACCGCCCACCGTCACCATCAATACCAGCTATCCCGGCGCCAGCGCGCAGACCATCGCCCAGACCGTGGCCGCGCCGATCGAGGAGCGGCTGTCGGGCGTCGAGAACCTGCTGTACTTCAACTCCTCGTCCTCCTCCACCGGCGACATCACCATCACCGCCACCTTCGACGTGGGCACCAACGTCGATGCCGCGGTGTTCAACGTCAACAACCGCGTGCAACTGGCTCTGCCGCGGCTGCCCGACGAAGTACGCCGCAACGGCGTCACGGTGCAGAAACGCTCGCAGGACATCCTGCTGCTGATCTCGCTGATCTCGCCGGACCAGAGTCGTGACACGCTGTTCCTGTCGAACTACGCGACCATCAACCTGGTCGACGAGCTCAAGCGCGTTTCCAACGTGGCCGACGTGACCGTCTTCGGCGCACGCGACTACTCGATGCGCATCTGGCTGCAGCCCGACCGCCTGGCGCAGCTGGGCCTCACCGTCAACGACATCGCCACCGCGCTGCGCGCCCAGAACACCCAGTACGCCGCCGGCAAGATCGGCGCCGAGCCGGGCATCGAGGGCCAGAGCCTGGTGTACACGGTGACCGCGCGCGGCCGCCTGGTCGAGCCGGAGGAATTCGGCAGCATCGTGATCCGCTCCGATGCCGGCAACGGCGTGCTGCGCCTGAAGGACGTGGCCCGCATCGAACTGGGCGCGCAGAGCTACGACTCCTACAGCGTTCTCGACGGCCAGCCCGCGGTCAACATGGCCATCTTCATGCAATCCGGCGGCAATGCGCTGGAGGTGTCGCAGGCGATCCGCGACAAGATGGCCGAGCTCAAGCAGGCCTTTCCGCCCGGGGTGGATTTCCTCACGCCGTTCGATCCCACCCGCTTCGTTTCGGCCTCGATCGACGAAGTCACCAAGACCATCCTGGAAGCCGGCGTGCTGGTGATCCTGGTGGTGTTCCTGTTCCTGCAGTCCTGGCGCGCCACGCTGATCCCGATGATCGCGGTACCGGTGTCGCTGATCGGCACGTTCGCCGGACTGTGGCTGGCCGGCTTCTCCATCAACACCCTCACCCTGTTCGCCATGGTGCTGTCGATCGGCATCGTGGTGGACGACGCCATCGTGGTGCTGGAGAACGTCGAGCGCCTGATGCGCGAGAAGAACCTGTCGCCGTTCGCCGCATCGGTGGAAGCCATGCGCGAGGTCTCCGGCGCGGTGATCGCCATCGTGTTGGTGCTGTGCGCGGTGTTCGTGCCAGTGGCCTTCCTCGGCGGCCTCGCCGGACAGCTGTATCGGCAGTTCGCGGTGACGGTGGCCATCGCCGTGGTCATTTCCGGCTTCACCGCGCTGACGCTGACGCCGACCCTGTGCGCCTTGCTGCTGCGCGATCCGACGCACGATTCCAAATGGTTCCGCTGGTTCAACAACTCGTTCGCCGCCACCACCCGGCGCTTCCTGCTCAGCGTCGACCAGGCGCTGCACTACCGGTTGCGCTCGATGCTGATGTTCGCCGGCGTGATCGTGCTGGCGGCGCTGCTGTTCTGGCGCATCCCCGGCAGCTTCGTGCCGCCGGAGGACCAGGGCTACCTGATGGGCAACGTGCAGCTGCCCGACGGTGCGAGCCTGCAACGCACTGCCAAGGTCACCGCGCAGCTCCAGAAAATGCTGACGCACTACCCGGACGTGGAATACGTCAACGCCCTGAACGGCAACGACATCATCGGCGGCGGCAGCAAGACCAACGCCGCCACCGTGTTCATCGTCCTGAAGCGCTGGAACGAGCGCGACTCGGTCGCCGCGGACACGGCGAGGGAAATCAATGGCAATGCCAAGGACATCCGCCAAGGCACCGTGGTCGCCTTCAATCCGCCGGCCATCCGCGGCCTGGGCACCGCCGGCGGCTTCGAGCTCTATCTGCAATCGCGCGCCAGCTCCGATCCGGCGCGCCTGGCGCAGGTGCTGCGCGAGTTCCAGGAGAACCTGTCGAAGCACCCGGCATTGACCGGCATCAACACCTTCCTGCGCGCCGGCGTGCCGCAGCTGCGCGTCGAAGTCGATCGCGAGAAGGCCCTGGCGCTGGGCGTGCCGGTGGACGACGTGTTCGAGGCCCTGCAAAGCACGATGGGCTCGCTGTACGTGAACGACTTCAACGTCTATGGACGAACCTTCCGCGTGCAGATGCAGGCCGAGGCGCCGTTCCGCAACGATCCCGAAGACCTCGGCAAGATCTACGTGCGCTCGCAGACCAGCGGCGAAATGATCCCGCTCAAGGCCTTGATGCAGGTTTCCGAGGTGGTCGGCCCCGAGCTGCTCGAACGCTTCAACGGCTACGTGGCCGCCCGAATCGTCGGCAACGGCCGCGAAGGCGTCAGCTCCGGCGACGCCATCCGTGCCGTCGAGGAAACCGCCGCCGCCACCCTGCCCGACGGCTTCCAGATCGCCTGGACCGGACAGGCGTACCAGGAGAAGCGCACCGGCAGCTCATCGGTGTTCGCGTTCGTGTTCGCCATCGTCATGGTGTTCCTGATCCTGGCGGCGCTGTATGGCCGCTGGCTGCTGCCGATCTCGGTGCTGCTGGCGGTGCCGTTCGCCGTGCTCGGTGCGCTGGTGTTCGTGGCATTGCGAGGCATGGAGAACGACATCTACTTCCAGATCGGCCTGGTGGTGCTGATCGGCCTGGCAGCCAAGAACGCCATCCTGATCGTCGAGTTCGCGCAGCACGGCTTCCTCGCCGGCAAATCGGCATTGGAAGCCGCCAGGGAAGCGGCGCGACTGCGCTTCCGGCCCATCGTCATGACTTCG
>DATMEZ010000200.1:0-2101 GCA_035556415.1 Povalibacter sp. | reverse complement strand
GGCCGCAGACCCGAACCGGCACCTGGGTGGCTGGGGCGGTAAACTGTGCCGGCAATGCCCAAGTCAACCACGCCACGACGCACGGTCGTCGAGAGTCTCGTCACCCAGCCCCGTACTCGTCCTGAGCCGTCATGGCCCTCGGACGGCGTGACATTCGACGCCAACTGTACGTTGTGTCCGCGGCTGGCGCGTTTCCTGGCTCAAGGACTCGAGGAATATCCGCACTACTACAGTCGGCCGGTTCCGCCGTTCGGTGATCCCGAGGCACGCTTGATCATCGTCGGCCTGGCGCCGGGCTTCCACGGCGCCAACGCGACGGGGCGGCCGTTCACCGGCGATCACGCGGGACTGCTGTTGTACCGGATGCTGCACCAGTTCGGTTTCGCCAGCCGTCCCGAGTCCCTGTCGAACGACGACGGTCTGAAGCTGATCCGCTGCCGCATCAGCAACCCGGTCAAGTGCGTGCCGCCGCAGAACAAGCCCACGCCGCAGGAAATCGCTACCTGCAACCGTTACCTCGCCGCGGAGCTCAAGACCCTGCCGCCGCGTTCGGTGCTGCTGGCGCTGGGCTCGATCGGTCACGCCGCGCTGTTGAAGACGCTCGGACTGAAAGCGGGCGATTTTCGCTTCGCACACGCCGCCGAGCATGCGCTGCCCGGCGGTCACACTTTGCTCGACTCCTATCATTGCAGTCGCTACAACACCCAGACCCGGCGTCTCACCGAGGAGATGTTTGCCGACATCTTCCGCCGCGCCGCGGCTTTGCTCGACGCACGCTGACTGCCGGGGCGGGCGACCGACCCGTCCCAGCAGCTAAGATGTGCTCATGTCCGATTTCGACTCCAAGCGGTTTCTCGCCAACGTCAGCCAGCGGCCCGGCGTGTACCGGATGCTCGCGACCGACGGCGAAGTGCTGTACGTCGGCAAGGCGCGCAATCTCAAGAACCGTCTGACCACGTACTTCGTCGGCAAGGCGCAGACCGCCAAGACCATGGCGATGGTCTCGCAGATCGCCAGCGTCGAGGTCACGGTCACCGCCTCGGAGACCGAGGCGCTGCTGCTCGAATACAACCTGATCAAGCGTCACAAGCCGCGCTACAACGTCGCGTTGCGCGACGACAAGAGCTTTCCTTACTTATATATCTCCACCGACCACGACTATCCGCGCATCAGTTTCTATCGCGGCAGCCGCAGTCGCATGCCGGGCAAGTTCTTCGGGCCATATCCCAACGCTCGCGCCACGCGCGAGACGCTGTTGCTGTTGCAGAAGTTGTTTCTGCTGCGGCCGTGCAGCGACTCGTTCTTCTCCAACCGCTCGCGACCTTGCTTGCAGTACCAGATCAAGCGCTGTTCCGGTCCATGCGTCGAACTGATCGACAAGCAGCAGTACGGGCAGGATGTCAGCGATGCCATCAAGGTTCTCGAAGGGCGGGGCGCGGAGCTGCTGGACGACCTGGCGCAGCGCATGGAGCAGGCATCGCAGGTGCTCGACTTCGAACGGGCCGCGCGGCTGCGTGATCAGATCCACGGCATCAAGGCGATCCATTCGACCCAGGCGGTGACGCGCAACACCAGTCACGACATCGATGCGGTGGCGTTGGTTTCCCACGGCAGCGATCACTGCGTTTCGATCGTGTTCGTGCGCGGCGGTCGCAACCTGGGTAGCAACAATTTCTTCCCGCGCGCCGGACTGGCGGAGGCGGGTGAGCTGCTGTCCGGCTTTCTCGGTCAGTATTACCTGGGCCGGGATGCACCCAACGAGATCGTCATCAGCGAATCGATCGAGGATGCGGATCTGCTGGAAGCCACGCTGAGCGAAAAGATGGGCCGTGCCGTTCGCATCCGCACCGGTGTGCGTGGTGTGCGTGCTCGCTGGCTGGAGATGGCACGCACCAACGCGGATGTCGGCTTGAAGATGCGGCGTGCAACCGAAGCGACCACCACCGAGCAGCTGCAAGCCGTCGCCGAGGCGCTGTCGCTGCCGGCAATTCCGGCGCGGATGGAATGTTTCGACATCAGCCACACCATGGGTGAGAGCACCGTCGCCTCCTGCGTCGTGTTCGGACCCGAAGGCCCGCTCAAATCCGACTATCGGCGTTTC
>DATMEZ010000199.1:0-10595 GCA_035556415.1 Povalibacter sp. | reverse complement strand
CTTCTGCAGCCGGTGGATGGATTCCGGATTGAACAGATGGAACTCGCCGTCCGAACGCCACTGGTACTGGCCGCCGACCGGCAGCGTGTGGCCGTCGACGCGACGTTCCGGAAACGCCGCGCGGTGACGCACCAGCACTTCCTGCGCGATCACGTCCATGCCGATGCCGCCGATGCGCGAGGGCGTCCAGGTGAAGTACTCGTCGATGACGTCCTGACGCAGTCCCACGGCCTCGAACACCTGGGCGCCGCGATAGCTCTGGATCGCGGAGATGCCCATCTTGGCCATGACCTTGATCACGCCCTTGGTGGCGGCCTTGACCAGGTTCTTGCAGGCCGACTTGTGGTCGATGCCGGTCAGGCGCTGATCCTGGATCATGCCGTCGATGGTCTCGAACGCGACGTAAGGATTGATGGCGCTGACGCCGTAACCGATCAGCAGCGCGAAGTGATGCACCTCGCGTGCCTCACCGGTTTCCAGAACCAGGCTCACGCGGGTACGCAGGCCTTCGCGGATCAGGTAGTGGTGCAGGCCCGCCACGGCGAGCAGCGCCGGGATCGGCGCGAACTCCCGATTGACGCCGCGGTCGCTCAGGATGAGGACGTTCACTTCCTCCTCCTCGATCAGGCGCCGCGCCATCAGGCGGATCTCCTCCATCGACTTCACCAGCCCCTTCTCGCCGCGGGTGACGCGGAACAGGCTGGGTAGCACGCCCACGCGCAGGCCCGGCAGGTCCATGCGGCGCACCTTGGCGAACTCGTCATTGGTGAGGATGGGCCATTTCACTTCCAGCCGGCGACAGTCGGCCGGCTGCGGGTTCAGCAGGTTGCCTTCCGAGCCCAGCCGGGTTTCGGCGGAGGTGATGATCTCCTCGCGGATGCAGTCGATCGGCGGGTTGGTCACCTGCGCGAACAGCTGCTTGAAGTAGTCGTAGAGCAGCCGTGGCTTGTTGGAGAGCACCGCCAGCGGCGTGTCGTTGCCCATCGAACCCACCGCCTCGACCCCGTTCTGGGCCATGGGCGCGAGGATGATGCGCTCGTCTTCGAAGGTGTAGCCGAAGGCGATCTGACGCTGAAGCAGAGTTTCATGATCCGGCTGCGGAACCTCTGGTGCCGCTGGCAGATCATTCAGATGAACTTGATGATCCTGCAGCCATTGCCGATACGGACGCTCGGTGGTGATGGCGCGCTTGATCTCCTCGTCATCGATGATGCGGCCCTGCTCGGTATCGACCAGGAACATGCGGCCAGGCTGCAGCCGGCCCTTCTGCACGACGTCCGCGGCGGGGATGTCGAGCACGCCGGCTTCGGACGCCATGATGACCAGGTCGTCGCGGGTCACGTAGTAGCGCGAGGGGCGCAGGCCGTTGCGGTCCAGCAGCGCACCGATCTGCTTGCCGTCGGTGAAGGCGATCGAGGCCGGGCCGTCCCACGGCTCCATCAGACAGGAGTGGTACTGGTAGAACGCGCGCTTGGCGTCGTCCATGTTCTGGTGATTCGACCAGGGCTCGGGAATCATCATCATCATGGCGTGCGGCAACGAGCGGCCGGCCAGCACCAGCAACTCCAGCGTGTTGTCGAACATCGCCGAGTCCGAGCCGTTCGGGTTGATGATGGGCGGGATCTTTTCCATGTCGTCGCCGAACGCCTCGGCCTGGAACAGCGCCTCGCGGGCATGCATCCAGTTGGCGTTGCCGCGCACGGTGTTGATCTCGCCGTTGTGCGCGACGTAGCGGTACGGGTGGGCGCGATCCCAGCTCGGGAAGGTGTTGGTGCTGAAGCGCGAATGCACCAGCGCCAGCGCCGTTTCCATCAGCGGGTCGGTGAGGTCGGGGAAGTACGGGCCCAGCTGCGCGGTCAGCAGCATGCCTTTGTAGACCAGGGTCTTGTGCGACAGGCTGGCCACGTACCAGGACGCGGCGCCTTCCAGCGTCGAGGTGCGGATCTCGCTGTAGGCGCGCTTGCGGATCATGTACAGCTTGCGCTCGAACGCCAGCTCGTCCGAGATCGCCGGGTTGCGCGCCACGAACACCATGCGCATGAAGGGTTCGCAGGACTTCGCGGTGTCGCCCAGCATGGAGTTGTTGCACGGGACGGTGCGCCAGCCGAGCACGCTCTGGCCTTCGGACTGCACGATCTGCTCGAAGCGCTCTTCGATGCGACGGCGCAGGGTCGGATTGCGGGGCAGGAAGATGATGCCGCAGCCGTACTTGCCGGGCTCGGGTAGCTCGATGCGCGCCTTCTTGGCGGCTTCCACCAGGAAGCGGTGGGGCATCTGCAGCAGGACGCCGGCGCCGTCGCCGGTGTCGATTTCGGCGCCACAGGCGCCGCGGTGATCGAGATTGGTCAGGACCTGCAGGCCTTGCTGCAGGATGCGGTGGGATTTACGGCCCTTGATGTCTACGACGAACCCGACGCCGCAGGCGTCATGTTCGAAGGTGGGGTCATACAGACCCTGCTTGCCAGGCCGGATGGTGCGGCGCGGGGTGCGCCCCTCGTTGCTGCTCTTGCTCATGGAATACCGCCTAAATCATCGAACGAAAATTCGCACGTGGGGCGGGCGGCCAATAGCCTTCGGCCGGTACGGCCGCGCAAAACGCATCCGAGGCGGGATGCAGATGGCGGCCGGGACGGTGGCCGTAAACCCCACTCGGACACCGGGCCGCAGGCCTTTTGCAGGCCCTGACCGGCATCCCAAACTATTGATTCATTTAGGCTGATTCGCGCAGCAGGTCATTGCGCTGGCGCCCACGGGGCGGCGCAGCACAGTTCACTCGTTGAATACAACCCCAAGGATGGGGAGGAATATTACGCGGGCCGCTTATCGCGTCAATGCGCTGCAAAAGATCAGGCGATGCGCGCCAGGCCGGTCGACTCGTTCGCACCAAGTTAGGGCAATTTCGCCCCAATTTGGGGCAATGAAGCGCGTGTCCGGTGCAGCCCGCCGACTCGACTGGAAGGTCGGATGTTCGCCGATGACGCTCTGCAGGTCCGGCACTCGATGGACAACGGACCTGCGATTCTCAGTCGCTGCCCCACTGTGCATACGTGACCTTCCAACGTCCGTCCTGGCGGCGCAGTGTCACGTCGAAATCGTGGATATCGGCGGCCAGATTCCACGCCGAAGCCGCTTCCGCCTCGCGGCCGACCATGGCCACGGTCACCCGCAGCCGGGCCTCGTCGGCGCTCGGAAATTCCAATCCCTGGATCCGCGTCAGCAGGTGGATGGACTGGTTGGCGATGAAGTAGCCCCGCACATAGCGGGCGAGTTCCGGGGCGCCGCGGCCGTAGGCGTCGCGAAAATCCGCGGCGACGAGTTCCATCAGATCGCCGACGTCACGAGCTTCCGCCGCCGCCTCCATTGCTGAGACCGCTTTGCGCACCTGCGCTTCCGGCGAGTCCGGTGAGCGACAGGCGCCCAGTGCCAGCACGGTGAACAGGGCGACGGAACCGAACCGGTTGGTCATGGCGCCTGGAGTTCCTCGGAGTCCGAATCGTCGATGTTGCATTTCAAGCGGTGTGCTTCGCCCGGCGAAGCCGCCAGCTGCTCGTTACTTTGAGTGACCTGCCGCAATGAAGCAAAAAACGTTCAGGAGAAGTTTTCGACATCGCGCCAGCGATGACCCGCAGGCTGCCTGCCAGGGCTGGCGGGCACAAGTCGAGGCTTTCGGGCAATATCGCGCGCGGGATTAGCCGCTAAGCTAAACGGCCCGCACGTGCTTGACCAGCCACTCTGGCCAAGGGCGAGGAGAAGGACGGCTTCCTCAAGATCGAGTCCGCCAACGGCGGCGGCTGGGTGAAGAAGATCCTGATCACGCGCTGATTCGATTGATCTGGACGGGGCGTGCGGCCACTGGTCGCACGCCCCGTTTTCGTTCTGGGCGCCGCCGCGTGCCGGACACTGCAGTCCCAGGCGAATGAATTCTATTCCGCCAGCCCCGCAGATCGTCCACGACTGACGGCGTAGCATCCTCCCATCAGCTCACTGTTCTTGGGAGGAATGCCATGTTGACCGTTCGCAAAGCCGAGGACCGCGGCGCCAGCCGGATCAGCTGGCTCGACAGTCATCACACCTTCAGCTTCTCCGATTACTACGATGCGCGGCACATGGGATTCCGTTCGCTGCGCGTGATCAACGATGACACCGTCGCTCCAGCCGGTGGCTTCGGCACCCATCCGCATCGCGACATGGAAATCGTCACGTATGTGCTCGATGGTGCGTTGGAGCATGCCGACAGCCTGGGCACCGGCTCGGTGATCCGCCCTGGCGATGTGCAGAAGATGAGCGCGGGCACCGGCATCCGTCACAGCGAGTTCAATCACTCGCGGACCGAGCCTGTGCATTTCCTGCAGATCTGGGTCATCCCGGACCGCACCGGCATCGAGCCCGGCTACCAGCAGCTGAATTTTCCGCATGACGCCAAGGTCGGCAAGCTGGTGCTGGTCGGCGCGAACGAGGATCGTGACGACATCATTCGCATCAATCAGGACGTGAAGATGTACGTGACGGTACTGGAGTCAGCGCAGCAGCGTGTCGAGCACACGCTGGCAGCCGGCCGACATGCATGGATTCACGTGGCGACCGGCTCGGTCACGGTCAACGGCAATACGCTGAAGGCCGGCGACGGGGCGGCGATCACGGACGAGTCGAAGCTCGAGATCAGCGGTGCGCCTGCGGGCGAGGTGTTGCTGTTCGATCTGGGGTAAGCGCATCGCCACGGGAGTTCGCTGCTGCCGTGGCGATGATTGAAATCACTCACTGGGCATGTAACTACAGTGTAGTTACGATGGCGACACCATGGATTTGGTGTTCGAATGGGACGAAAGGAAGGATCGTGCCAACCGGAACAAGCACGGCGTCTCATTTGAGGAAGCGCGTAGCGCGTTTCTCGACGAGAACGCCCGGGTCATCCCTGATCACGAGCATTCCGACGAGCAACGTCAATACCGTGGGTGGCTGCGATGAAGAAACACTACGACTTCTCGAAATCCGTCAAGAATCCCGATCTGCGCAAGCCGAAGAAGCAGCTTACGATCCGCCTCGATGAGGACACCATTGACTATTTTCGGGCGCTGGCCGAAAAGAACGGTATCCCGTATCAGAATCTGATCAACCTGTATTTGCGTGACTGTGCGCAGTCGGATCGAAAGTTGAGTATGAAGTGGGAGTGACCGTCGATCTTCTCGGCGAGAGACTGTTTCATCCGAAGTCGCAGGGAGTCTGGAGGTGACGACGATGGGCGAGATCAACCGGCGTTGGCATGAGCAGCATCGGATGCCGAAGAATCCAACGGCCCGGCAGCGCATCGACTGGCATATGGCGCATGCGGCGAACTGCAGTTGCCGACCCATTCCGGCGGGTGTTCTCGCGCTGATGAACGGCGAAGCGAGAGCTCGCCCGGTGGGTCAGCGAACCGCTCGCCGGGTGGCTTCCGTGAAAACGACGGCAAGGTGATCAGCGACGCCCGCATCTGATTGGATTGAACGGACGCGAACGACCATGCCCCGCTATGTCGCCCTGCTTCGTGGCGTAAGCCCGATGAATCTGAAAATGCCTGCGCTGAAGCAATGCCTGGAAAGTGCCGGCTTCACCGACGTCAGGACGGTGCTTGCAAGCGGCAATGCCGTGTTCAATGCGCGTGCCGCGTCGGAAGCGGCGCTCGAACGCAAGGTCGAGAAGGCAATGCAGGCGCAACTCGGACACACGTTCTATACGATCGTGCGTCCGCTGGAGCTCCTGCGTGAGCTGCTCGAAGCGGACCCTTACACCGCGTACCGATTACCCGCGGACGCGAAGCGCGTCGTTACGTTCCTGCGTGAGCCGTCCAAGGCCAAGTTATCGTTGCCGCTGGAGCTCGATGGAGCGCGCATTCTCACCACGCGGGGTCGCGAGATTCTCACGGCCTACGTTCCGAGCCCGCGGGGCCCGGTGTTCATGACATTGATCGAGAAGACCTTCGGTAAGAACGTCACCACCCGCACCTGGGAAACCGTTCGCAAGTGCGTGAACGCCTGAACGGAACCGGCCCGATGCCTGCGGCGGGCCGGTTCCAGATCTCCGGCGGAGTTGCGCTTATGCTGCCAGCCCGAGCTGCTTGAGCAGCGGCTCGATACGTGGCTTGCGGCCACGGAACTCCACGAACGCATCCATCGCATCGCGGCTGCCGCCTTTCTCCAGAATGGCCGAAAGGAAGCGATGCGATACGTTGTTGTTGAAGATGCCTTCTTCCTCGAAAGCGCTGAAGGCGTCTGCGGCCAGGACTTCCGCCCACTTGTAGCTGTAATAGCCAGCCGCGTAGCCGCCCGAAAAAATGTGCTGGAAGCCGTGCGCGAAGCGGTTGAACGCCGGCGGCTTCACGACGGCGACTTGTGCGCGAACCTCCTCGAGGATCTGGATGATGCGGTCGCCGCTGACCGGCGAGTCCTCACTATGAATGCGCAGGTCGAACAGCGCGAATTCGAGTTGCCGGACGGACTGCATGCCGGCCTGATACGTGCGTGAACCCAGCAGCCGCTCCAATTCCGCCTGCGGCAGCGGCTCGCCGGTTTCGACGTGGGCCGAGATCAGCGGCAGCACCTCCGGCCGCCACGCGAAGTTTTCCATGAACTGACTCGGCAGCTCGACCGCATCCCAGGCGACGCCGTTGATGCCGGCGATGCTGGGATAATCCATACGGGTCAGCATGTGGTGCAGTCCGTGGCCGAACTCATGGAACAGCGTGACCACTTCGGAGTGCGTCAGCAGCGCTGGCTGCGAACCCACCGGCGGCATGAAATTGCACACCAAGTACGCGACCGGCAGCGCGGTCGACTGGCCCAGGTGCTTGCGTCCGATACATTCATCCATCCAGGCGCCACCGCGCTTCTTCTGGCGGGCGTACAGATCCACGAAGAAACTGCCGCGACGTGAGCCGTCGGGATCGAGAATGTCGTAGAAATGGACGTCCGGATGATAGACATCCACACCCTGCCGCTCGACGATGCGTACGTCATAGAGTTTCTCGGCGACCGTGAACAGTCCTTTCAGAACACGCGGCAACGGGAAGTAAGGGCGCAGTGCTTCCTCCGAAAGCGAGAAGCGCTGGCGTTTGAGCTGCTCGCCGTAGTAGCTCACGTCCCATGCTTCCAGCGGCCGACCGGCAAATTGCGTCAGCTCGTCGTACTCGCGCTGCGCCACCGGCCTGCTCTTCACCGCAAGCTGTTCCAGAAAATCGCGAACCTCGCTGACCGAAGACGCCATCTTGCTTTCGAGCGAGTAGTCGGCGTACGTCGGCAGCCCGACCAGCGCTGCCAGTGCTTGACGCGTGGCGAGAATCTGTGACATCAGCTCGGTGTTGTCCCAGCGCTCCGGTGACAGTCCTTGATCGGATGCGCGAGTCACCCAGGCCTGATAGAACTCGCGGCGCAGTGACGCGTCTTCTGCGTGCATCATCACGGCCTGATAGTTCGGCGCATCGAGCGAGAACAGCCAGCCGCTTTTCGCGGCCGCCTCCGCGGCAGCGCGAGCACGGCCGATGATCGGTTCGGGCAGGCCTTTGAGCTGCTGCTCGTCCGTGACGTGGCGCGACCAGGCGTTGGTGGCGTCGAGCACGTTCTCGTCGAATTTGGATTGCAGCGTTGCCAGCTCTTCCATCAGCGACTTGAACTGCTGCTTGCGATCTTCCGGCAGCGCGACGCCGGCCAGACGGAAGTCCCGCAACGCATTGTCGAGCAGCTTGCGCTGACCGGCGGTCAGTCGTTCACCCTCGCGCGCCAGGATGGTTTCATAGGCACGATACAGTCGTTCGTTCTGTCCCAGGTCCGTATGCCACGCGGTAAGCAACGGCAGGCAGGCGTTGTACGCCGCGCGCAGTTCGTCGTTGTTGACCACGCCGTTCATATGTCCGACCGGCGACCAGGTGCGCGACAGCCGATGCTGCATTTCCTCGAGCGGCACGACCAGCGCTTCCCAGGTGCTTGCGTTGGAATCGAGCAGGGCTGCGAGTCGCGCCCGATTCTCGTCCAGCAATTGCCGGATCGCCGCTTCGACGTGTTCCGGCCGGATGGCGCTGAAGGGCGGCAGATCGTGGGATTCGAGCAAAGGATTGGTCATGGCAACGGTTCGCAGTGGATCGGACGGAAGGATTCTAGCCCGCGATCGTTACCGTGGGGCCACTGAAGCGGATTGACAAGGGCGGTATGCACACCGGACCCTCTACTGACACCGCGTCATCCAGGTCAGTCATTTCCCCTATGTCGGTCTCAGCCTATCGCAACGTCTCGCCGACCCTCGGCGCGCGTGTGTACGTCGATCCATCGGCCGTCGTCATCGGCAAGGTGACGATCGGTGAGGATTCGTCGATCTGGCCCACCGCAGTGGTCCGCGGCGATGTGCATAGCATCACCATCGGAGCGCGCACCAGCATTCAAGATGGTTCGGTGCTGCACGTAACGCACGATGGACCTTTTGCACCCGGCGGGCGCGCGTTGATCGTGGGCTCGGAAGTGACGGTGGGCCATCGCGCCGTATTGCACGCCTGCACGATCGGCAATGCGTGCCTGGTCGGTATGGGTTCGATCGTCCTGGATGGGGTGGAGGTCGAGGACCTGGTGATGATTGGCGCCGGCAGCATCGTTGCGCCGGGCAAGCGGCTCGAGACACGCGGGCTGTATGTCGGCAGTCCCGCACGGCGCGTCCGCGATCTGAAGCAAGGAGAGATCGATTTCCTGACGTATTCGGCGGCGCACTACGTGCGGCTGAAGGACGAGTACCTGGGGAAGCGCTGATCACTCGCCCCTTTTCGCGAATTCGCTTGTCACTCCCGCGAAGGCGGGAGCCATCGGATGGATTGCCGCTTGCGCGAGAAACGGCAAGCGCTGAAGCCTGCGCTCAGGCGTTCTTGACTGCTTCCAGCACCGGCTTCGTGTCCGGCTTCACGCCGCGCCACAGAAGGAACGACTCTGCCGCCTGTTCCACCAGCATGCCCCAGCCGGTCTCGGCGCGGCCGGCGCCGGCGCTCTTGGCCCAGCGCGTGAACGCCGTGTCGCCCTTGCCGTAAGCCATGTCGTAGCACAGCGTGGTCGGCCCGATCACCGAAGGCGGGATCGGCGGCACCGAATCCTGCAGGCTGGCCGACGTGGCGTTGAGAACCAGATCGAAAGTTTTGCCGGTGCTGATCGCATCGAAGCCGCAGCCGGCGATGTCGCCCAGCGGCGCGAATTCCTTTGCCAGCTGCACGGCACGGTTGCCGTCGCGATTGGCGATTTCGAGATATTCCGGCGATTCTCCCAGCAGCGGCCCGAGCACGCCGCGTGCCGCACCTCCAGCGCCGAGCAGCAGGATGCGGGTGTTGTCGAGCGCAAGTGAGAGGTTGCGCGTCAGATCGGTAACGAGCCCGGCGCCATCGGTGTTGTCGCCCAGCAATCCGGTTTCCTGCGCTGCGATCGTGTTCACCGCACCGGCAATTTCCGCGCGCGGTGTTCGATAGCGGGTAAGAAGGCAGGCGGCTTGCTTGTGCGGCACGGTGATGTTGAGCCCCTTGCCGCCGGATTCGAAGAATTCGGCGACCTGCCCCTGCAGGTGCTCAGGTGCGATTTCCATTCGCGTGTACGTCAGGCTCTGGCCGGTCTGCTTGGCGAACAGGCCGTGAATGAACGGCGACCAGCTATGCCTGATCGGATAGCCGACAACTGCGTAACGATCGGTGGAAGCGGAGGAGCTCATGCGCGCCTGTATGCCACAAACTGCGGTCGGCTACCGTGATGCGGATCGGCTTTGCGCCGCTGCCGCTCAGCCCGATTTGATCCAGGCCGCCGCTTTCTTGGCGAAATAAGTAAGCACGCCATCGGCGCCCGCACGGCGGATCGACATCAGCGACTCCATGATCGCACCGCGCTCGTCCAGCCAGCCGTTGCGAATCGCGGCCATCAGCATCGCGTATTCGCCGCTCACCTGATACACGAAAGTCGGCGCGCCGAAGGTGTCCTTTACGCGGCGCACGATGTCCAGGTATGGCAGGCCGGGCTTGACCATGACCATGTCCGCGCCTTCCTGCAGATCGAGCGCGACTTCGCGCAGCGCCTCGTCCGAGTTCGCCGGGTCCATCTGGTAGGTGTACTTGTTGCCCTTGCCGAGATTGCCGGCGGAGCCCACTGCATCGCGGAACGGTCCGTAGAAACTGGAAGCGTATTTCGCCGAGTACGCGAGGATGCGCGTGTTCGTATGTCCTTCGAGTTCGAGCGCTTCGCGGATGGCGCCGATACGGCCGTCCATCATGTCGCTCGGCGCGACGATGTCTGCGCCAGCGGCTGCGTGCGACAACGCCTGCTTCACCAACGCTTCCACGGTCACGTCGTTCAGTACGTAGCCGGTGGTGTCGATGATGCCGTCTTGCCCATGGGTGGTGAACGGATCGAGCGCCACGTCGGTGATGATCCCGAGTTCGGGCACGGCTTGCTTGACGGCGCGAACGGCGCGCTGTGCAAGCCCTTCAGGATTCCACGACTCTTTGGCATCGTGGCTTTTCGCCTCGGGCGGCGTCACCGGGAACAGTGCCAGGGCAGGGATGCCGAGCTTCACGAGCTCCTCGGCCTCACGCACCAGCTCGTCGATGCTGA
>DATMEZ010000198.1:0-58776 GCA_035556415.1 Povalibacter sp. | reverse complement strand
TTCGGTCCGGTAGTCGGATGCAGCTCGCGTAATATCTGCACCGCCTGCAGCGAGAGCGGCACGATGTGCGGATTCTTCACCTTCATCCGTTCCGCCGGAATCTTCCACTGCGCGTTGTCGAGATCAAACTCTTCCCACACGGCGTAGCGCAGTTCGGATGATCGAACGAACACAAGCGGCAGCAGGCGCAGAGCGCAATGCACGACTCGCGACTTTCCCTGATAGGCATCAATCGTCCGCAGCAGCGCACCGATTTCTGACGGATACGTGATGGTCGCGTAGTGCTTGTGCCTGACTGGCGTCAGCGCTCCCTTGAGATCGACGATCGGATCGCGCTCAGCGCGCCGCGTCGCGACCGCATACCGCATCACCTCACTGCACTTGGTCTTCACCTTGTGCGCGGTCTCCAGCACGCCGCGCTTCTCCATCTTCTCTAAGCATTCAAGGAAGTCCGCCGCCACGAGTTCCTTCACTGCCCTGTTGGCGAGAAAGGGGAAGATGTCCCTCTCAAAGCGGACCATCACCGCGCTGGCGTACTCTTCGCTCCACAGGTTCTTGCGTTTCTCCCACCACTCCCGCGCAACAATCTCGAACGTGGTGGCGTGTGCGGTCTTCTCGGCTCTCCTCTTCGCGCCTGGATCCACCCCATTCGCCACCTGGGAGCGGATCTCCTCTCGCCGCAGTCGCGCCTGCTTCAGTGTGATCTGGGGATAGACACCGACCGAAAGTGTCCTCTCGCCGCCGCGGTGGAAATACCTCATTCGCCACCAGCGGGAGCCGTTCGGCTGGACCAGGAGGAACAGTCCATCTCCGTCAAAAAGCTTCCTAGGCTTCGGTCCCGGCTTGATATTCCGGATGATCGAGTCGTTTAGAAACATGGGAGATCCGTCTCTAAAAGTTACCCCGAAAAAGTTACCCCGGCGGCTCTAGAGTTACCCCGAAAGTTGCCCCGCAAGGGGTGTGGAACGGGGTGGAAATCACCGTACCTCCGCGGACGCGGGAACGCAATAAGTACCTGATTTACAGGGACTTTGTGGACGTCTGCGGACGTTGGCGGAAGGGTGGATGGTGGCCAGGGTCGGAATCGAACCAACGACACGCGGATTTTCAGTCCGCTGCTCTACCAACTGAGCTACCTGGCCATCGAGGCGCCCGGAACGAGGTGTCGCGGGCCTTTGGAGGGCATGAGCTCCGGCGGCGGACGCCGGAGGGGCGCGTATTAAAACGGCGGACTGGCGAACCGTCAAGGAGAACGCAGATTGGCCTCTGCTGAGGCGCGCCCACGCCGCCAAAACCCAAGGATGAAGCCACCACGCAGCTCCCACGTTGCGGCCAATCCCCCGGAACCACTGCAATCGGGCAGCCCGATGCGGCTTGCGCGCGCCAAGCGTCGAAAGCCATTCCAAGGCCCGAAACCTTGACACAGCAAGTCACTGTTTCCTGAAACAATCCTTCGCGAACCAGCACAGGCGCTGCAACTGCCCCTGATTGCCATACTTAGGACCAGATTGTTGCAACCCAGGGTGGCCATGAAGCGTTGCTTTTGACGCCCCCGCTGCCAGTCCCCACGAGCCCCGCGGCCACTGCGGAGCGCAACCGCCACCTTTTAATAGGAACAGGAGCGCACGATGGCGACCGTTCAGACCTCACCGGCGAGCCATCGGGCCGCCCAGTCCGAGTCGGCGACCGACCGCTACAGCCGCATCCGCGCCGCATCGCTCGCGATCTGTGAGCCGCTGGCGATCGAAGACTACGTGGTGCAGAGCATGCCCGACGCGAGTCCGGCCAAGTGGCATCTCGCGCACACCAGCTGGTTCTTCGAACAGTTCCTGCTGAAGCCGCACCTGCGCGACTACCGCGCGTTCGATCCGAGCTTCGATTACCTGTTCAATTCCTATTACCAGGCAGTCGGCCCGATGCATCAGCGTCCGCAACGCGGACTGCTGACGCGGCCGACGGTCGCTGAAGTGTTGAAGTTCCGCGAGCACATCGACGAGCACATGCACACGCTGCTGCGTCGACAAGACGACAACGAGCGGCTCAGCACGCTACTCGACCTCGGGCTCAATCACGAACAGCAACACCAGGAGCTGATGCTCACCGATCTGAAGCACCTGTTCTCCCGCAATCCCCTGCTGCCAGCGTATCGGCCTGCACGTAGCAAAGCAGTCGCCGCGCCCAACGAGGCCCTGCGGTTCGTCACCTTCGACGGCGGCATTCGCGAAATCGGCGCAAGCGGCAATCATTTCTGCTTCGACAACGAAACGCCGCGACACCGCGTTCTGGTCGAGTCGTTCGCATTGGCCGATCGGCTCATCACCAATGCGGAGTATCTGGAATTCATCCGCGAGGACGGCTATCGCCGCGCCGATTTCTGGCTGTCGGACGGCTGGAGCACAGTCACGAGAGAGGGCTGGACGCGACCGCAGTACTGGTCCGAGTCGTTGGATGCGGAATTCACCCTCGCGGGAATGCAGCCGTTGAATCCTGCTGCACCGGCCTGCCATCTCAGTTACTACGAAGCCGATGCGTTCGCACGCTGGGCCGGTGCACGATTGCCGACGGAGGCCGAATGGGAGCTGGCAGCCGCAAGCACGAGCGTGAGCGGCAATCTCCTGGACGATGCCCGCACGTCCGCTCTGCACCCCACGCCGGCACCTGGAAATCCAGGGCTGAAACAGATGTTCGGCGACGTCTGGGAATGGACTGCTTCTTCTTACGCGGCCTATCCGGGTTATCGCCCGCCGACCGGCGCGCTTGGCGAATACAACGGCAAATTCATGTGCAATCAGCTGGTGCTGCGCGGCGGCTCGTGCGCCACTCCGGCAGATCACATCCGCGCGACCTATCGGAACTTTTTCTACCCCCAGATGCGTTGGCAGTTCATGGGCGTGCGTCTGGCACGCGATCTGTGATCTTCATCTGCCACAGGAGCGAGTAATGCCCAAGCGTCCCAGCGTCGTCCCGGCGATCGATCCGGCCGATCAGCTCACCCGCGAAGTGGTGGAGGGCTTGCGTAAATCACCCAGGGAATTGTCGCCCGTCTGGTTCTACGACGAACTCGGCTCAGCGCTGTTCGATCGCATCTGCGAGTTGCCCGAGTACTATCTCACTCGCACCGAGCTCGGCATCATGCAGACGCACGCCGCAGAGATGGCGAGGCACATCGGGCCGCAGGCGGCCGTCATCGAGTTCGGCAGCGGCACCAGCCTCAAGACACGATTGTTGCTGGATCAGCTCGAGGCACCGGCCGCCTACGTTCCCGTCGACATCGCACGCGAGCAGCTGTTCGATGCGGCCAGCGGACTGGCGCGCGACTATCCGTCGCTGCACATCATTCCCGTGTGCGCGGATTTCACGCAGCCCTTCGATTTGCCGAAAGGAGCAACGGCAGCGCAGCAGCGCGTCGTGTACTTTCCGGGATCCACCCTGGGGAATTTCACGCGGACTCAGGCTCTGCGATTGCTTTCCAGCATGCGACAGATGATCGGCTCCAAAGGCGCCGTGCTCATCGGCATCGATCTCAAGAAAGACCCGCGCATCCTGGAGCAGGCATACAACGACGCTGCCGGCGTCACGGCGCAATTCAACTTGAATGCGCTACGCCATCTCAACCGCGAGCTCGGCGCCAATTTCGACCTGCACGCCTTCGAGCACCGGGCGGTGTGGGTGGAGAACGAGGGTCGGATCGAAATGCGCCTGATCAGCAAGCGCGATCAACGTGTGGCAATTGCCGGCGCACAGATCCCGATCAAGCGCGACGAATACCTGCTGACGGAGTGCTGTCACAAGTACACGCTCGACGGCTTCAAGGAACTGGCCGCGGCGTGCCAACTCACAGTGGCACACATCTGGACGGACCCCGAGCAGAAATTCAGCGTGCAGCTGCTGAGGCCCACCGCAACCCGCAGCTGAAAGAGCGGGTCGAGAGCCTCAGTCATCGATTGGAGCGCCAATTGGAGCACGTGTAGCCGTGATGCCGCCGTAGCCGGATCACTAGTTACATCGCAATGACATCGGAATGCAGGCCTGATCCGGTGTACGTGGCCAGCCTGACGCGCCGGCCGTGCCTCACTTCTCTTCCGGCACATACTCCTGCGGCTTGTCCGAACCGCCGCCGAAGAAGAATTTCTCCATTTCCGCGACCAGGAACTTCCGGGCCTTCGGCTCGATCGACGACAGCCGGTATTCGTTGATCAGCATGGTCTGGTGCTTGAGCCAGCGCTGCCAGCCCTCTTTCGAGACGTTCTCGTAGATCCGCTTCCCCAGCTCGCCGGGATACGGCACATGGTCGAGCCCTTCGGCTTCGACGCCCAGCACCACGCATTTCACCGTTCTTGCCATGATCTTTCGTGAAGGTTACCGATGCGCCAGTAAACCACAAAGAGCGTCGACATCACACCGCGCGAAGTCAGGTGTGCTGGGCAGTCCAGTGTCGTGAACGTCTGCGACCATTCGCCATGACTGACGCCGCCGATGACCCGGTGCAGCAAACGTTCACAGCAACTCACCCTGGACCCCGGCGGCCGCCGTCGGGCGCGTCAGCTGCTCGATCAGATCGACCGCTGGCTTGGCGAGGCCAATCATTGCCGGCTGCCGCGGGTCGTACCAGAGACGCTGCTCGTCGGCGACTAGGTCACGATCGCCAATCGTGCGTACGAGCAATGGATGAAGCGTCAGATCGAAATGAGTGAAGGAGTGCCGATACTCCGGCAAGCGAGCCGCTGTCTTCTGCGCGTCCGTAACGGCTGTTGCGGAGAGCTGCTGCGTCGTCCATTCCAGCGCCTGTGCATGATCCTCGAACTGCGGAAAGGTCCACAAGCCGCCCCAGATGCCGACCGGTGGGCGGCGTTCCAGCCAGACCGCACCGGCAGGATTCAGAGCGATCACGACGTAAGCCGTGCGCTGCGGCCGTTGCTTCTTGGGCCGCGGGGTCGGCAAGACGGATTGCAATCCTTCGATGCGCGCCACGCAGTGCTCACTTAGCGGACAGGCCGCGCACAGCGGCCGCGACCGCACGCACACCGTCGCACCAAGGTCCATTATCGCCTGCGTGTAGTTCGCAACTCGCTCCTGCGGCGTGCAGGCATCGGCGAGCCGCCACAGCTCGCGCTCGATCTTCTGCTCGCCGGGAAAACCGGCGATGCCGAAATATCGCGTCAGCACGCGTTTGACGTTGCCGTCGAGAATCGGATGTCGCTGCGATCTCGACAGAGCGAGAATCGCGCCGGCGGTAGAACGACCGATGCCAGGCAGCTCCTGAACCGCCTCCAGCGTCTGGGGGAACTCGCCGACATGATCGCTGACGACGATCTGTGCAGCACGGTGCAGGTTTCGGGCACGCGCGTAATAGCCCAGGCCCGTCCACAGATGCAGCACCTCGTTCTGCGGCGCCTGCGCCAGCGACTGCACGCCCGGAAAGCGCTGCATGAAACGCTCGTAGTACGGAATCACGGTCGCCACCTGCGTCTGCTGCAGCATGATCTCCGAAACCCAGACGCGATATGGCGTCGGGTCACGCTGCCACGGCAGATGCTTGCGACCGGAGGCATCGAACCAGCGCAGCAAGGCCGGCGCGAGCTGGCGGATCGCGACGGAGTCGGCGGGTGCGTTCGGCTTCGGAGACTTCATTCTCGACAGATCACTTCGATGCCGCTTCGCTCGAAGCCGGACTCGACGCTTCGGGCTGCGACTTCTTCGCTTGTACTTCCACGTTCATGAACAGGCCGGTGGTAACGTCCTGCAACGTCCGCAGCATCCAGCGCTTGCCGACGAACGGCGGAATCCAGAACGCCGGCTCGACACTGGTGTGGTAACTGATGCGCGCGCGACCATCCGATTCCGACAGCGTCGTGCGCGTTTCGCCGAATCGCACGTCGCTGCGCCGTGGATCGGCAGTTGCTGACAGCTCCAGCGGCGACTCCTCCACCCGCTCCACGCGCTTCACGTTGCGACAGAACGGCCCGAAGCAGGCGCGAACGACAGTTTCCAGCACCGCACTGAAGTCTGTCGGGCGTTCCAGCACCCGCGCCTTGAGGATGCGCGAGTCCAGCTCCGGATAGCGCTCATAGTCGCGCAGCACGGCCTGCACGCGATCCACCGGCGCGTCGAGCACGGCAATCAACTCGAACTGATAGTGCCGATCCCGATACTGCGCCTTGGAGCTTTCGATCTCGAATGCCTGCACCGGCTGCCCGGCCAATGCAGACACCAGCAGCAGACTCACCACTTGCCTGTTTCGCACCTGCCGAACGCTGGCGCGTTGCGAGGCAAGCGGGTTGTGCGTCTGCAGGATCACCGGCACGACATCAGGGATTGAACAATCCTTTAAGTTTGTCCTTGAGCTTTTGTTCCAGCTTCTGGGTTTCCTTCTTCACTTCCTCCTTGACCCGCCCCTTCACGTAGCCCTCGATGTCCGGACGCACCTTGGGATCGTCGAGCGCGCCGGTGACTTTCACCGGAATCTGCGCATCGACCATGTCCTGCATCTGCGCGGTATCCGCGCCTTCGCGCGGAATCTTCAGCACCGTGGCCATGAGCCGGTAATCGAGCACGCTCTTCGGCACGTCGATCGTTCCCTGGCCGGTCACCTTGAGGTACTGCATCGACACGTCCAGATCGTTGTTCGCCAGCACGCCGTCCTTCATCACGCCGCTCCCCTTCAGAGCGCTGAACGGGGTACGCGCAGCACCGGTCCGCTCGGGCACGGCCTGCTGCTTGAGCACGGCACGAGCACGGCGGATTTCGTACCACAAGTCCGCGCCTTCGAGCGCGCCGTCCGCAACGTTGAAGTCGACCGTACCGTCCAGCGTCTTCATCAGCTCATCGGTATTGCGGCCCGCGCCGGTCAGCTTGACGTTGGCGTTGCCTTTGCCGGACAGGCGTTGGTTGTCGAACATGTCCTTGAACAGCGGCGCGAACTCGATGTTGCTGACATGCTCATCCAGGCTCACTCGGGCTACGTCCGTGGTCGCATCGATGCCGATATCGCCGCGATACTGGCCGCCGTACATCGAAGCCTCGGACGGATTCAACCGCACCTTGCCGTCGCGGGCGTTGACGCCCAGGCGCAACTTGGTGAACTTGATGCCGGCGAAGATCGCTTCGCCGACCCGCAGCTGTCCGCGCGCGTTCAGGTTGCGCAGGGCTTCGACAGGGATCTCCGTCGGCGGGCTTTTCTCGGCCTTTTCCTTTGTCTTCGGCTCCTCCACCGGCGGCGGCAGATAGCGGTCGGCATCGATCCGATCGACGTCCAGATCGAAGCGCAGCGCCTTGGCATCGAAGTCGGCGACGCCCAGCGAACCGGTCGCCGTGGTGTCGTCCAGCTTCAGCGTGACATCGCCGAGATCGGCCGAGGTCTTGGTGAGCGAGACCTTGCTGGCGAAGCTCAGCTGCTTCAGGACGTCGGCGTCGCGCGTAACGGGCAGCTCGATGCCGAGTTTCGGCAGCCATTCACGCAAGGAAATCGGCTCCAGGGTCAGCGGGCCACTGATCTGCGGCGCATCCAGGATCTCCTTGCCGGTGAGCGCGCCGCGCAGCCGGGCCCCGGCAACCTCCGCCTGCAGATCGGCCAGTTCCAGCGTCTGCGCCTGCAGGTTCGCCGTCAGCGAGGCCGCCTGCACCGAAATGGGGACGCCGGCAGCCGGGAATCCGTCACCTTTCCAGGTCGTGGTCAGGGTAAAGCGGTCAAGTTGGTGCAGCTGTTGACCGATATCTGCATTCAGGGACTTCGCGCGGATCTGCACCGGAATGCCTTCCGGCGGATAGCCAGCGCCTGACACCGTGACGTCGATCTCAGGCTCGGCGAGGCGGTGCGCCTTGCGTTCCAGATCTGCGGTAACGGTAGTCGCGACATGCACTTTGGCCGACAAATCAGCGCCCTCGTCCAGCACGAAGCCGGTCTCGAGCTTGAAGGGCTCGCCGGACTCGAGCCGGCCGGTCTCCAGGTTGAAATCGCGCACCGCGCGCCGCGAGCCTGTCTGCTGGTTCTCCATGATGATGCCCGCATCCTTGATCTGCAGCCCGGCGATCGTCGGCAGCGGCGTGGCTTCGGTGCTGGCAGGCGCTTCCTCCGACGCGTTTCGTTCTCCCAGATCGGCCCAGTTGTCGCGCCCCTGTGCGTCGGTGATCAGGCGGATGCGCGCACCGGTGAGGCTGACCTTGCCCACTTCGAGCTTGCCCCGCAGCAGCGGCAACAGCCGCACGCTGACCCGTGCATCCTGAATCGAGACGAACGGCTCAGCGCCGAAGCCCGGCGCATCGCTCAGGCTCGCCGCGCCGGTTTCCAGCGCCAGCCAGGGGAACACGGAGAGTTTCAGATCGCCGCTCAACGTCAGCTTGCGGCCAGTCTGCTGCTCCACCATGCGCGCCATGTCGTCGCGATAGTCGTTCGGGTCGACGAAAATCACGGCGGCCAGCAGGGCCAGGACGATCAGCGCCAGTACCGCGCCGATTCCGTAGGCGGCTATCTTCAGAATCCGCATAAACAGACCTCATGTCAGCGAAACCCGGGGGATCGCGCGCCTCATTGGCGTGCGCGAATTCACCTCGGGGATTCTAGCAGGGCGCTGCGATGCTGCCCGGCCGCCGGATGAACGCGCGATGCCCGCCATAGTCGCAGTTCTGAGCGGAATCGCACTCGGCGTCATCATCGGCGCCGGCAGCGCCTGGGCCCTGCTGCGGCGGGGCCGCGGCCGTACGACGAGCGATGCCGCTGCGGAAACCAGCCGTATCGAGCAGGCCGAGCGGACGCAGGCATTGCTGGACCGCTTCAACGTCGCCATCGAGACCGCTGGCATCTCGCCGTGGGAGATGGACGCGCGCACCGCCAAGTTCACCTGGGCCCAGAATCGCATCAAGGCGTTCGGGCTGGCCGAGCTGCCGCTGCAGGAGTACGGCGACGCGCTGCTCAACATGATGCCCGAGCAGGACCGCAACGATGTGCTCACGACCATCGAAACAGCCGTCCGTGAGCATCGGCAGAGCTGTTCCTACCGGTACCGTCTGCAGCGGCCCGACGGGCTGGTGCGCCACATGCAGACGCACATTCACATCGTGCGCAACGAGCAGGGCGAAGCCGCACGCCTGCTCGGTGCAACCACCGACATCACCAACGAGGTTCAGACCAACGAGCTGCTGCAGCGCCAGGCTGCGCACGAGCGCATGCTGCTGGACCGCTTCAGCATGGCGACGGAAGCCGCCAGCATCGCCTCCTGGGAAGTCGACATGCACACGCGGCAGTTCGTGCTGGCCGACCGCAGCATCGAGAAACTCCTCGGCATCGAGAACTTCAAGGGCACCACCGACGATGTCGTGGCACACATGCATCCCGAGGATCGCGGCGTTTTCGATGACGCCGTGCTGGCCGGTCAAGAGCGTTTCTCGTGTCTCTATCGCATCGTCTGCGCCGGCGGCTGGCGCCACATCCAGACCCACGCACGGCTGGTCTTCGATGCCAGCGGCGTGCCGCAGAGCATGTTCGGCGTCTCCTGGGACGTCACCAAGGAGATCGAAGCCGCCGAGCGATTGCAGCGACAGGCGGAGCAACTGCGTGACGCCGAGCGTCGCCTGGAGCGCGCGTCGCTGTCCAGCTCCGAGGGCCACTGGGAGCTGAATCTCCAGACCGGCAGAAACTGGATGTCCTCCAGCTACCACGCCCTGCTCGGCTATCGTGAAGGCGCGTTGCCGCGCTCGTATGCCAAGTTCCGCGAGCTCGAACATCCCGAAGACGTGGCGCGTTCGGATGCTGCTTACCAGCGTCACATCGCAACCGGGGAACCCTACGACCTGGAGATGCGCATCCGTACCGCCTCCGGCGAATACCGCTGGTTCCGCCGCCGCGGCACCGCCGAACGCGATGCCAGCGGCAAGCCGATCTCCGTTTCAGGCTCGATTCACGACGTTCACGAACGCAAGCTGGCCGAGGACGCACTCAAGCTGGCGCAGCAGCGCTTCGAGCGCGCCATCAACGGCACGCAGGACGGCCTGTGGGAGCTCGAGTCCAACGGTGCTGCGTGGTGCTCGCCGAGAGTGGGCGAATTGCTTGGCTATGCACCGGCGGAGTTCGCAAGCGACACGCACTTTCTGCGCATGTTCCTGCATCCCGACGATGCGGACACGGTGACCATCGCCACGCAGGCGCATTTCCAGCAGGAACTGCCGTACGACATCGAAATCCGCCTGCGCACCAAATCCGGTGACTATCGCTGGTATCGCGCTCGCGCCAGCGCGGAACGTGATGCAAACGGCCGTCCGCTGCGGCTGTCCGGTTCGCTTCAGGACGTCACGGAAGCTCGCGCTGCACGCGACGAGCTGATGCGTGCGACGGAAGCGGCCGAAGCTGCAAACCGTGCGAAGAGTGAGTTCCTGGCGAACGTCAGCCACGAGATCCGCACGCCGATGAACGGCATCATCGGCATGACCGGGCTGCTGCTCGACACCTCCCTCGACCGCACCCAGCGCGACTACGCGGAAACCATTCGGGGCA
The DNA here is from genome assembly GCA_035556415.1 of Povalibacter sp. Lineage (GTDB taxonomy): Bacteria > Pseudomonadota > Gammaproteobacteria > Steroidobacterales > Steroidobacteraceae > Steroidobacter. The sequence continues at coordinate 48,290 of DATMEZ010000198.1, read as the reverse complement.
GCGCCGACTCGCTGCTCATCGTCATCAACGACATCCTGGATTTCTCCAAGATCGAAGCCGGCAAGATGGACATCGAGTCGATCGAGCTGGACCTGCGCGGCAGTGTCGAGGACGTCGGCGGCATGATGGCTTTCCAGGCCGCCGCCCGGAACCTGGAGCTGGTCGTCAACGTGCGGCCCGACGTGCCTGACCGCGTCATCGGCGATCCGCAGCGCGTGCGTCAGTGTTTGATCAACCTGGTGGGCAACGCCATCAAGTTCACGCGCAGCGGCGAAATCGTGATCGAAGTGTCTTCGCTGGGCCGTCGTGACGACAAGGTACTGACACATTTCGAGGTGCGCGACACCGGCATCGGCATCGCGCCTGAAACGCTCAAGACGCTGTTCCAGCCGTTCGTGCAGGCCGACTCGTCCACCACGCGACACTTCGGCGGCACGGGATTGGGCTTGTCCATCGTGCGCCGGCTGGTCGACATGATGGGCGGACAGGTGGGCGTGGAAAGCGAGGTCGGCAAGGGCTCGACCTTCTGGTTCACGCTGCCGCTGGAGCCAGCCGAGCAGAACCTGATGTCGGTGCCGATCGATCTGACGCGCCTGGGCCGGCGCGTGCTGGTGGTCGACGACAACGAGACCAACCGCCGCGTGCTCGCCGGCCAGCTCATGCATGCAGGCTACGAGGTGAGCCTGGCCAGCGGCGGCGACGAAGCACTGCGCATGATGCGCAAGGCGCTGGGCGACAATCATCCTTTCGAAGTCGTGCTGGCCGATTACAAGATGCACGACATGGACGGTGCGACGCTGGGCGAGCGCATCAATTCCGATCCTGGTCTGTCACGCGCACGCATCGTAGTGTTGACGTCGCTGGATCGTCACGGCGACATGCGCCGCTTCGCATCGCTGGGCTTTGCCGGTTACCTCACCAAGCCCGTGCGTGCCCGCGAGCTTTTCGAGTGCATGGATCGCGTGCTGTCACGCGACGCGAAGGAATGGCACCTGCACAGCCAGCCGATCGTCACTCGCGGCACGCTGGTCAGCAGCGACAATGCGCGCCGCTATGAAGGCCACGTATTGCTGGTCGAAGACAACCCGGTCAACCAGAAGGTCGCCGTGCGCTTCCTGGAGCGCATGGGCTGCAAGGTGCGCATCGCCGACAACGGCGCCGAAGGCGTCAAGGCCTGGCAGGAAGGCCGGTTCGACATCGTGCTGATGGATCTGCAGATGCCGGTGATGGATGGCTTGACCGCCACCCGCCGCATTCGCGAGCTGGAGGCCGGCGGGCGCAGCTCGACACCAATCGTTGCGCTGACCGCCAACGCGATGGCCGGCCAGCTGGAACGCTGCATGGAAGCCGGCATGAACGGCTTCCTCACCAAGCCGCTGGAGATCGCCCGGCTGCACGAGACACTCGATCGCTACGGGCTGGGCGCGTCGATCGACACGACGCCGACGATGGCCGGTGCCGGCTCGCAGACGGCGCCGATCGACCTGACACGATTGAACGAACTGACCGAAGGCGACGCCGAGTTCGCTCACGAACTCGCCACCACTTTCGTCGCCAGCGGTGAACAGGTCATGCAGGAAACCCGCCGCGCGCTGGCCGCCTTCGACCGTGCAGCACTGTGCCGCGCTGGGCACAAGCTGAAAGGCGCAAGCGCCAACATCCATGCCGAGCCGCTGCGCAAGTTGGCCTTCGAGCTGGAGATCAACGGCGTCAGCCTGGATCAGCCGCGGCTCAAAGAGCTGATCGAGCGGCTGGAACAGGAATTCAAGCGCGCAGCGGAGTTTCTGCAACTGCAGGCGAGAGAACCGGAGAAGAAGACCGGCTAGCCTTCACTCGCCTGGCTGCAGCACCACGCTACTGCGCTGCCATCGCATCTTCCTTGCCCGACCACTTGATGAACATGAGGCATTCGTCGCTGAGACAGGTGTCGGCGTGCGGCTGCTTGCCGGGCTGGAACCAGTAGCTGCCCGGGCCCAGCACCGGCGCGCTCGCCTGCTGCTCGCCCTTTGCCCAGTGCTTGGCCTTTCCTTCCAGCACCACCAGGTGATAGTCGGAGGTGTGGATGTGCATGCTGCCCGAATCGCTCTTCGGATACTTGAGCAGCGCCGCCGACGGGCCGGTGGTCGGATCGCCCCATAGCACGGCCATCTGCGCGCCGTCTGGGCGGTCGGGATTCATCGGCACGAACTTCGCTTTCTCGAACGGGGTGACCACCATCGATGAGTTGACTGCCGCTCCGAGAGCAAAGCCGGCGAGCAGGCAAGCCGCCGCCAGGCCAACGACTTGAAAGCGCCGTGAGTGCCGCAGTGGAAACGCATTCATCGAACTCTCCTCGACATTCATCACATGCTCGAAGACCAGTCGCCGCAAACGCTCGCGGCACGACCGGCAAGGCTTTCAGGGTTCCGCACGACCGCACTATCGCAGCTCACTGAAAACGTGGATGACGAGGTGCAGTGCCCGGGCGATCGGAAACTACAAGGCAGAGCAGCGACTAGTCCATCGCCTCGACCGTCACCTGATTCCTGCCGCCCGCCTTGCTCGCATACACCCCGGCGTCGCACTTGCTGATCAACGCATCGAGCGTCGCCACAGGCGGAATCTCCTTTCGCCATCCCGACACACCGAAACTGGCAGTGACCGGAAAGTGCGCGCCCGGCGCGATGAAGGCGCTGGCGGCGATCTGCTCGCACAGATGATTGGCGACGTTGGCAGCACTGTCGACGTCGGTTTCCGGCAGCACGATGACGAACTCCTCGCCACCGTAGCGCGCCACCCAGTCGCTGGTACGGATGCCCTGCTGCAGCATCGCCACGAACCACTTGAGAACTTCGTCGCCGAGCAGGTGGCCGTAAGTGTCGTTGATCTTCTTGAAATGGTCGACGTCGCACATGATGACCGAGACTCGTCGTCCGTAACGCGTCGAGCGCTCGATCTCGCGCGGCAGTTGCTCCATCAGGTAACGACGGTTGTAGGCACCTGTCAGCGGGTCGGTGACGGAGAGGCGGCGATTCTCCTCGTTCGCGGCCCGCAGCGAGCGCTCCAGGGTCACGATGCGCTTGCCGGTATTGAGCCGCGCGATCAGCTCAGCTTCGATGACGGGCTTGGTCAGGTAGTCGTCCGCGCCGGCCTGCAACCCCGTCACCACGTGCTCGATGGAGTCCCGCGCCGTGAGCAGGATGGTGTAGATGTAACCCTGCACCTGCGAAGTGCGCAGCGCGCTGCACAGGGCGATGCCATCCATCTCGGGCATCTCCCAATCGCTGATCAGCAGCTGGAAATCGCCGGACTCGAGCTTCTCCAGCGCTTCGCGGCCGTTGCCGGCGGTCTGCACCTCATAGCCGGCGCGCTTGAGCAGACGGGCCATGATCAGCCGCTGCGTGGGCTCGTCGTCTACCAGGAGAATGCGCCAGTCGATCGGCGCGGCCGCAGCCAGGTTGAGCGCTTTATTGATGGACGTAATTGTCGGCTCTGACATGTCGCCGGATCGTACCCGTCCGGCACCGCAAAGGCCAATGCGCCCGCGCAGAAGCAGCAGGAGCTGCAGACACCGCCGTCATCGCTCACGCGCCCCGGCAGGCAAGCCGACTGGAGCGGCTGTCCGCCGAGCCTATTCCTTGCAAATCTCCACGCCACCGTTGAGCGTTTTCACACGCACCCGCGCGCTGCCTGCCCCTTCCTTGAACCGCAGCACGTTGCCGGGCGCGAACTCGTGCTTGCGCTCGGATTTCGGACCGAAGCAATTGTCGATCTCGCCGTTGAAAGTCTCGATGTCGAACTCCGCGTCGATTGGACTGCGCAGGGTGAGGCGCAGGTCTCCATTGATCGCCTCGGCATCCAGACGGGCGTCGCGGGCCAGCACGGTTCGCAGGTGGACATCGCCGTTGGTGGTACGGATGCGCCCACGCGTCAGCGATTCCATGTTGATCGTCATGTCGCCAGTCACGGTCTCCAGGGCCAGCTCGCCGACGGCATCGGCAAGCGAAATGCCGCCGCTGACGGAGGTCACGGTGACGTTCGAGGGATTCTTGTGCGCACGAACCACGACGTCGCCGCTGATCGTCTTGATCGCCAGTTCCTCCGCCCAGGTCTGCGTATTGACGGTGCCGCTGACGGCCTGCAGGCGCTGCGCGCCACGCACGTCGGAGATCGTCTGATCGGCACTGACCGTGTTGATGGTGAGCGCGCTGTCGCGCGGAACGCGCACGATCAGATCGGACGAGCCGGAAGCACTATGGCCGCTGGGCAACACGACCTTGACCGTGGTGCGACGATTCTTCTCGTCGCCGAGCACGTCCAGTCGCTCGACACCTCGCCCCAGCTCCGCGCTCACTTCGACTTCGGGGCGATCCCAGCCGGACACCTGGACATCGCCCGACACGTTGACGATCTCCACCTCGCCGCGCGGGTCGGCCGGCACGCGCTTTTCGACGCTGTCGGCATACGTTGCGGTGGCGAAGCACAGCGCGGTGGCGCCGATGACTCGCAGGAATTTCATATTCGTTCTCATAGACGAGTCTCGCGGGAAGGCTGATTCAAGGTGGAGGCGGTCACTTCACCAACGCTGCCGAGCAGCGCCAGTTCGCTTTGATAGGTGGACAACAACAATTCCTGCAGCAGCGGATTGCTCGGATGCTCCGCGAGCGTTGCAGATATCTCGCTGGCCGCACGTCGCAGATCAGCAAGATTGCGTTCCAGCTTGGCGCGCGTAACCGGCGGCAGCATCTCAACCTGGCGCTTGAACTCCGCATCCAGCGCTTCGCGCGCTTGCAGATAGCCTTTACCGAGCTCTTCATGCCCGCCGAAGCTCACCGGCATGGCAGGCAGCGAGGGGGCCTGTTGCAGTTGAGTCGCGGCCGATTGCCGCGCCTGTTGCACTTGCTCCTGCGCCGACTGCTGCACCAGAAGATAAGTCGTGAAAGAAGAAGCGACGACGAGCAGAAAACCGGCGGCGAGCCGCATCCAGGGACGTGCGGCTGCGCGGGAAGCGGCGGGAAACGAGGCCGACGGCGATACCTCGATCTGCGTGCGGATGCCGGCCCACAGGTCGCGATCGGGCTGCACATCGCGCGGCAGTGCATCCAGCGCCAGATCGAGAGGATCGCGAGACTTCTCGTTCATGACTCCAGCTCCTTCATGCCCATGCGCTCGCGCAGCAAGCGCCGGCCGCGATGCAGTTGTGCCTTGCAGGTGCCCACCGCGATGCCGAGCATGTCGGCAACTTCCTCATGGCTGTAGCCGTACACGGCTTGCAGAACCACGACGTGCCGCGCGCCTTCCGGCAAAGTCGCCAGCGCGCGCTCCACATCGACCACTTCGGCAACGTCCAACTCTCCCGTCCCCTCGGAAATTTCCTCGACCGGTTCATCGGCATCATTAGCTTCGACCCGCGTGCCGTGATTGCGCGCGTAGGTCAGCACTTCGTTCACGGCGATGCGATGCAGCCAGGTGCCGAAGGCGCTGCGCCCCTCGAAGGCGCCCAAGTTGCGCCACGCCCGTACGAATGTTTGCTGCACACAATCCTCCGCGATGTCGCGCCGTCGTGTCATCCGCAAGCACAATCCCAGCACCCGCCCGACGTGCAGGCGGTACAGGCGCTCGAACGCCCGCATGTCGCCGCCACGGGCAGCCGTGACCAGCGCCGCGTCGGAAAGCGGCGAACGATCGGCAGAAATGACCGTCCCAGCGGCCGGATCGGTGGTGCCGGATATCAAGCTCGCCCCTTTGTCGGCGTCGTCTGTTAGCGAGTTGGATGCGGCGGAAGTGTGCGAGGTTTAAGAGAATCTGGCGATGGGTCGGCGCTGTCGCGGGACATGGCCGCGAGCCGCGCCGTCGCTTCGAGCCCGCGGCCCTCCCAGGCCACGGGCGCACCGGCCGATCTCAGTGCGTATGTGCAGGGTGCCTGCGGGAATCCCCGACCCCAGGCGGCTCCGTACTCGGCGACGAATCCTCGGAACCGTACTCCTGGTCTTCGCCGTCGCTCAAGGCCACCCAGCCGCTGGGCGGCAGGCACATCTCCAGATCCATGGCGGCCCACTCCTCGAAATCGAATTCGTCGATGTCGCCGCTGTCGTCGCGCACGTCGATGATGCGATGCGCCTCGTCCACGTTGATGACGCAGAAAGATTCGCGGCTGACCTGGTGCAAATACCACTGGCCTTCGCGGGCCTTGACGTTCTGCATGGCCGGATCCTCTTCTGGTTCCAGCAGCATCGTAACGCCGGGTCGGCGCGAAGCGACGTAAGCGGTTTCCGTGGTTGCCGTGATGCCGACAAGGGTGAGCAAGACAGCTCGGGCTGGGATGCCCTAGGCGTACTGGCCGTTCCACTCCCGCACGCGCTGCTCCAGCGCACTGCCGGGCATCGGTCGGCCAATGAAGTAGCCCTGCGCGCGGTCGCAGGCGACCGAGTCGAGGAAGTCCAGAACCTCCTGCGATTCCACGCCTTCCGCGCAGGCAGTCAGCCGCAGCTTGTGCGCCAGCAGGATCATGGTCTCGACCATGGTGCGGGCATCCTCGTGCGCGAATATGTCACGCACGAAGGAGGTGTCGATCTTCAGCTCGCTGAAGGGCATCAGGTACAGCTGCTTGAGCGAAGAATAACCCGTGCCGAAATCGTCGATCGACAGGCCGAAGTTCTTCACGCGCATGCGCGTCAGAACGTCCATGGTCGTGCCCGGATCGAACATTGCGGCGCTCTCGGTCACTTCGAACACGATGCGGCGCGCATCAGCGCCCACTTGCGCGGCCATGCGCGCTACCTGGTCCGGGAAGGTGAGGTCATTGAGCAACTGCGGCGAAAGATTCACCGCCACGGACAGGTGCAGGCCGCCAACATCCCAGGCGCGGCACTGCGCCAGCGAGGTTTCCAGCACCTGCTCGGTCAGCCGACGAATGAGTCCGTACTTCTCCGCCAGCGGAATGAACCGGGCCGGCGAGATGAACCCCAGGATGGGATGCTCCCAGCGCGCCAGCGCTTCCACGCCCTCCACGATCCAGCGACCCGGCGCCACGCGCGTCGCTTTCGGCTGGTAGTGCACCAGGATTTCCCGCTTGTCGAGCGCTGCGGTCAGCGCCGCCGGAGTGATCGGTGCATCGGTGCGCAGGCACTGCCGCAGTGTCGCTTCCAGATCCGCCAGCATGATCGGCTTCTGCAACGCACCGAGCATGTTCAAACCCTGCGCGCGGCCGATCTGCTGAGCGGTGGCCAGCACGCGCTGATCCATGCCGCTCGCCACCAGCACGTGCGCCTTGCTGCCGCGCTCACCCAGATAGCGCAACAGCTCGATGCCGTCCGCGCCGGGCATTTGCAGGTCCAGGACTACGACCGTCGGCTGGAAGTCCTCCAGGCCGCGCCGGAACGCATCCGGTTCGGTGACCGCGAGCGCCTCGAAGCCCATGGCCTTGGCCGCTTCGGAAATGAACTCGCACAGGTCCGCCTGATCGTCGATGACGAGCAGCTTGTTGCAAGGCTCAAGCAACCCGAACCTCCCGGTCCAACACGTAACGCACGCGCATCGCCAGCTCTTCGTTGCGATAGGGCTTGTGGATCACATCGGACGGCGACAATCCGGTGGCGCCGTTCAGCACGTTGCTTTCGGCATAGCCCGTCGTGAACAAGACTTCGATGTCCGGCCGCAATTCCCGCGCATGGCGCGCCAGCTCGGGGCCGAGCATGCCGCCGGGCATCATGACGTCGGTGAACAGCAGGTCGATGTGCTCGGTGCCTGCCAGGATGCGCAGCGCCTTCTCGGCGTTCGGCGCATCCAGCGCGACATAGCCGAATTGCCGCAACGCCGTCACCACGGTCTCGCGCAGATCGGCGTCGTCTTCGACCACCAGGATGGTTTCGCTGCCGGTGGGCGCAATGCGCGTAACGATGGTGTCCTCGCGCAATGATTGTTCTTCACGGCAGCGCGGCAACAGAATCTGCACCGCGGTGCCGCGCCCGAGTTCGCTGCTGATGGTGGCAATACCGCCAGACTGCTCGGCGAAGCCGTGCACCATCGCCAACCCCAGGCCACTGCCCTTGCCGGATTCCTTGGTGGTGAAGAACGGCTCGAATACGCGCGACAGCACTTCGGGATCGATGCCGGCGCCGGTGTCGGTGACGCTGACCGAAACGTACTCACCCGGCTCGAGCGGCGGATGCGCCCGCGCGAACGCGGAATCGAGCCGCAGGTTCTGCGTCTTCACCGTCAATCGGCCGCCATTGGGCATCGCGTCGCGTGCGTTGATGGCCAGGTTCAAGATCGCATTCTCGAACTGACCGGCATCCACGCGCGTGTGCCACAGGTCGTGTGTCTGCACCATGCGCACTTCGATGGATTCACCCAGCGTGCGCTGCATCAGATCGGCCAGTCCGCCCAGCTGACGATTCAGATCGACCACGTTGGGATCCAGGATCTGCCGGCGCGCAAACGTCAGCAGACGCCGAGTCAGATCCGCCCCGCGCACCGCGGCCCGCATCGCCGTGTGGACCTTGCGTGCCAACCCCGCATTATCGACGACAGCGCGCTCGAGCAGCTGCAGGTTGCCCAGCACCACGCCCAGCAGATTGTTGAAATCGTGCGCGATGCCGCCGGTGAGCTGGCCGATGGTCTCCATCTTCTGCGCCTGCAGCAGGCGCGACTCCAGGCGCTTGAGCTCGGTCAGATCGTAGGAAATGGAGAAGAAGCCGCGCACTTCGCCCTTCACGCCATTGGGACCGTCCGGCGCGAGCTCGGGAACGAAATGGGTTTGCCACTCACGGGTGCGACCCTGTCGCGTGGTGCTGTGCGTAGTGCTGCCGGCTTCACCACGCAACGCGGCCGACATGTGCTCTGCGAGCGCGGTGTAAGCCTGCGGTGTGATGATGTCCATCATCTGCTTGCCGACGCAGTCCGCACGCGGCAGGCCCATCCATTCTTCCACCGCCTTGTTCACGTACGTCAACACGCCATCGCGGTTGGTGTACATCACCAGCGTCGGCATGGCATCGAGCGTCAGCTCGTAGAAATCGCGCGTCTCCAGCACCTGGCGCTCGGCGATGACGCGCTCGGTGATGTCCTGGATGGTGCCGTGCAGGCGGAAGGTCGCGCCGGCACGCCGCTCGGCCTTGGCGATGACACGCACCCAGATCAGCCGGCCGCGCTTGGTCTGCAGGCGCAGCTGCAAGTCGACGCTCTTGCCGGTCTTGAGAATGTTGGCCGCCGCAGCGGACAGCGGCGGAACGTCCTCGGGCAGCAGGTAGGACTTGAGCAGTGCCAGGTCGATCCTCTGTCCCAGCGGCAGATCGAAGATGGCGTACACCACGTCGGTCCAATGGACCTTGCGCTCGGCGACGTCGTATTCCCAGCCGCCGATCTGCGCGGTGTTCTGCATGTCGCGCAGCAGGCTGTCGAGGCGAACCCGCTCGCTGACGTCGCGGAACGTCAGCACCGTGCCAATGTAACCGTTCTCCTCGGTCACCGGGACGATCCGGTATTCCACCGGCCGACGCTGACCGTCCTTGCGCCGCAGCAGTGCTCCCACGCCGCGCTTGATGTCGGTGGTGTAACGCACGCGGCGCACGACTTCGCCGGATCCTTCGCCGTCGTCGTTGATGAGCACCTTGTAGTCCAGGCCGGGCAGCTCCTCGGGCAGGTAGCCGAGGAGTTTGGCTGCGGCCGGATTGGCGTAACGGACCAGGCCGGCGCTGTTCAGCTCCAGCACACCCTCGCCGGAGGCTTCGACGATGGCGTGATTGCGGCGGTAGGTATCGGCCAGCTCCTGCTGCCGCTTCGCCAGCCGTCCGCGCGAGCGACGCAAGCTCGCCCACGCGAAGAAGACAGGCATGCCGGCCAACAGGGCACCCGCGATGATTCCTGCGACGACGATCGGTTGGAGCATTTGTTGCAGGAAGCTCACCGCGGCCCTTTCCAGCTTATGTCCTGAAACCGATCATGCCTTCGGGCCGGGCTCTCTGCCTGCGTACCAGTTCACGGCGTACTGCATTAATTGAGCCGAAGTGCGCAGCGACAGCTTGCGCTTGATGCGCTGGCGGTGCGATTCGACGGTCTTGACGCTCAGGTTGAGCGCCTCGGCGGTCTGCCGGGTGGACAGGCCCTTGCCGATCATGTGCAGCACCTGCAGCTCGCGGTTGGTCAGGCTGTCGATGGGGTTGGCCGAGATGTAGGCGCCGCCGGAGGCGAACTTCTCGATCATGCTGTTGCCGACCGCCTCGCTCACGTAGATGCCGCCTTCCAGCACCCGGCGCAGCGCGATCAGGAACTGATCGGAGGCCGCCTGCTTCATGATGTAGCCGTTGGCGCCGGCCGACAGCATGCGCTCGGCGTAGATGGCCTCGTCGTGCATGGACAGCACCAGCAACGGCAGCGAGGGATAGTGGGCGCGGGCGTCCTTCACCAGCTCCAGACCGTCACCCTGCTTGAGCGAGACGTCGACGATGACGGCATCCGGCTCCAGCTCGCGGATCATCGACTTGGCTTCGCGCGCCGTTTCGGTCTCACCGCACACTTCCAGGTCGGCCTCGGCTTCGATCAGGCGGCGCAGGCCCTGGCGCACGATGGGATGGTCGTCCACGATCAGCACGCGACGCTTGCGATCCTTCGGCACGCCGGTCGGGGGCTTGTGGACGGTCTTGAACAGTGTAGGCCCAAGGCTCATTGCATTACTCCTTCACGAAAAATAGGGAATTCATTCGGCCGCTTTCGCCGAGCGGGGGCGCGCCGCACGCGAGCGGGACGCATTGCCGCCGTGGGCGGCTTCGAATGGACATTCGCACACGATGCGGGTCCCGTTGGGTTCAGCCGCCTCGAAGCTGACCTCGCCGCCGAGAATGCGGGCGCGATAGCGCATGATCTTCAGCCCCATTCCCGCAGCATCCATCGCTTCGGCCGGCAAGCCGATACCGTCGTCCGTGATTGCCAGCCGCACCTTAGCGCGCACCGCGCTCAGATGCAGTCGTATAGACCGCGCCTGCCCGTGGCGGACTGCATTGCGCACCGCCTCCTGCGCGATCCGGTAAAGATGATTGGCCAGCTCCGGGTTCAGCAGCCGATTGGCGGGCACCCGATGAGTGAAGACCGTCGGCACGCCGTAGAGCTCGGTCGCATGCATTGCCAGGCCTTCCAGCGCGTCCTGCAACCCGCCGCGTTCGAGATTCACCGGTGACAGGCCACGCGCCAGCGCACGTGTGCTTTCGATCGCGCTGCTCACCAGACGGGTGATGCCTTCGATTTCGGGCAGGATCGGTGGATATTCCGTCGTCAGCCGGCCGGCCAGGCCACGCAGCATCAATGCGATGCCGGTCAGCTCCTGGCCCAGGCCGTCGTGCAGATCGTTGCCGATTCGGTACTGCTCGCGATTCACCGCTTGCAGGATGGCGCGCTCCAGCTGCTTGCGCTCGCTCACGTCCTGCAACACCACCAGGCTGCGGTTGCGGCCGGCAACGTCGAATCCCGAGAGCACACCGGCGGCGGCGAAGTGCTGGCCGTTGCGGCGCCGGCCTTCGAATTCCAGCGCGATCGAGTTGTCGGGCGAATCCGCCGCTTCGGCGGCCGCGGTGTGCCAGCGGTCGCGGTGCTGGAAGGGCCAGCCGGCCAGCTGGCTCATTTCCTGGCCGATCAGCTCGCCGCGCAGATAGCCGAACAGGGCATCGAAGGCCGGGTTGGAGATTTCGATGACCCCGTTCTGGTCGATCACCGCCACGCCTTCGAGCATCGAATCGATCATGCGGGCCTGGGTGGCGATGGCGCGCTCGGCGCGCACCTGCTCGGTCGTCTCGACTGCGTTGAGCGTCAGTCCGACGATGCGCTCGGCGCGCCGGATCGGAATGACATGGATGCCAAAATGCCGTTTCTTGCCGCGAAAATCCTCGATCTCGCTGCTATAGCGGTCGCTTTGGCCGGTAGCCAACGCGCGCCGCATGGTCTGCACGGCGGTGGTGTGCAGATCGTCGGGGAGCAGCTGATCCACCGGCATGCCTTCCATCTGCCGCGCTTCATAGCCCTGGATGCCGCGGCTGGCGAAACGCACTCGCAGGTCGCGATCGAGCACCATCACCAGGTCCGGCAGGGAACCCAGCACCTGCCGCAGCTGCTCGCCAGCTCCGGACAGCGGATCTTCCAGCGCTGGATCGAAACCGCGCGCGGATCCGCCAGGCCCGACAGGGTCTTCCCTGCGGGACTCGGCTTGGACGGTCAACGGGCGCATCGTTTTCTTCAAATCGTTCGTTTCGAGTGTGCGGCGGCCACATCGACCATCAATGGGACTGCATGGGTAGCAGGCGGAATCTTGTTGGACGGGGTCTGTAGGGGATATCAGCCAATCCCCTAATGTCAGGGGCGGCTGGCTCCGCCTTCGGAACCCATGCGGCAGAGCAACACCTGTCGATATGCCCTGTATCACCAAGGGGTTAGCGATTGCGCCAAACCACCTGCCGGTAGGCAGGCGGGCGCCGCCGGCTGCGGCTTGCGAGCGCCGTTTCAGGCGGCGCCGCGATCGGCCACCCATTGGGTGGCGTAGCGGATCAGCTCATTGGTGGAGCGCAGATTGAGCTTTTCGCGCATGTGGCGGCGGTGTGCGTCGACCGTCTTCATGGACAGGTCCAGCCGCTGGGAAATCTCCCGAGTGCTGATCCCGGCACCGATCAGCCGGAAGACTTCCAGCTCCCGTTCGGTGAGCGAGGAGACCGGGTCTTCGTCCGGCCCCGGCGCCCGACCGCGCGCCATCTGGCTCAGCAGCCGCTCGCCCATGGCCGAGCTGACGTGGCGCTGCCCGCGCGCCACTTTTCGCAAGGCGCCCAGGAAGTCGGTGCCGGCGACGTTCTTCATGACGTAGCCGCTGACACCCAGGCGCAACAACCGCTCCGCGTACAGCGCCTCTTCCTGCATGGAAAGCACCAGCACGCGGACATCCGGCTGTTTCTCGCGCATCCAGCGCACCAGATCGATGCCGTCGTCCGCGCCCAGCGTCAGATCGACCACGGCAACGTCCGGCAACGCCGTCTCGAGCAGCGGCTGCGCCTCCTTCATGGAAGAAGCCTCGCCGACCAGCTCGAACTCGCTCTGCCCCGCCAGCAGCTGCTTCAGGCCTTCGCGAACGAAGGGATGGTCATCGATGATCACGATCCGTGTCAGCTCCGTCATGGACGTCACCCCCTTGTTGCGCAGTACGCAAGCGCGCCTGTCCTGTGCGGCACGGCGCAAAGCCGCCCCTGCCTCGCCCGAGCGTTGCAGCTTTGGAGTTTGCGGCCTGGCCCGCTGCCGGCAATCGCCATTTTCCACAGTGATTGCATCAGTGATAGCTTACGTGAGCCAACAGGCTAGCGTGCCTGTCAAAGATTCCCGTTACGGATTTCACTCGGAACTTTGCCGTCAAACATGAAAAAGGAAGCTCCTGTCCCGCTGCGTTTCGTCCTGCTGGAGGACGACCCGAACGATGCCGAGCTGATCGAGCTGGAGCTGGCTCGCAACGGCCTGGACGTCGAGTGGGCGCATGTATCTACGCGTCAGGACTTTCTGCAGGCGCTGAGCATCGGCGATCGGCCGACCGATCTGGTGCTGGCCGACTACACGCTGCCGGGCTTCGACGGGCTGGCCGCGCTCAAGATCGTGCTCGAGCGGCGGCCGGACGTGCCGTTCATCTTCGTCTCCGGATCGCTCGGCGAAGAGCGCGCGATCGAGGCTTTGAAGAGCGGTGCCACCGATTACGTGCTGAAGGACCGTCTGCAACGATTGCCGACGGTGGTCACGCGTGCGCTCACCGAAGCACGCGAGCGGCGCGAAAGGCGCGAAGCTGAAAGCGCACTGGAAGAGCAGCGATTGCTGCTGAGCACGCTCATCGACAGCCTGCCCGAGATCATTTACGCGATCGACACGGAGAACCGGCTCACCGTGGTCAACCGCGCGTTGCTCGACACGCTGCGGCGAAAGCGCGAAGAAGTCCTCGGCAAACGCCTGTCAGAGGTGTGGCCGGAAGAAACCATCTTGGAGATAGAGGCACAGGCTGCGGCCACGATTCGCAGCGGCCGTGCACTGACCGATCAGGAGCGCGCCTGGATCGCGCCGGATGGTTCGGTGCGCTGGTTCACCTTCACACACGTACCGCTGCGCGATCACGGTACGGTCGTCGGCCTGGTCTGCACGGTGCGTGAAGTCACTACGCAGAAAGCGCTGGAACAGGAAATCCTGGAAATCTCCAACCGCGAGCAGCGCCGCCTCGGCAGCGACCTGCACGACGGTCTGGGTCAGGAGCTCACCGGTCTGTCGCTGCTGCTGAAAGGACTGGAGATGCAGCTGGCGCGCGAAGCGCAGCAGTATTCATCGCAGATCACCAAGATCAGCGATCTGCTGGCACGGGCGATCCAGAGCACGCGCTCGCTGGCGCGCGGCCTGGCGCCGGTCAACCTCGAGCGCGGCGGCTTGCCCGAAGCACTTAAACATCTCGCAGCGCGCTGCACCGACATGTACAGCCTGGAATGCACGTTCACGAACAGCAGCCAGAAATTGCCGGATCTGGAAGAAGGCGCGGCCACGCACCTGTATCGCATCGCGCAGGAGGCAACCACCAATGCCGCCCGCTATGCGCGTGCGAAGTCCATCGCCATCGATCTACGCACCACCGGCCGCAAGCTGCAACTGTCCATTACCGACGATGGCATCGGCCTGTCCGCGGGACTGGCGCAAGGGCGGCCAGGCATGGGACTGAAGATCATGGAGTACCGCTCGCGCATGCTCGGCGGCACCATCAGCTTCGAAGAGCCCGGGCAGGGCACACGCATCGTGCTGGCGGCGCCGCTCCACTTGTTACGCCAGTCGAAAGACAAACTGCGACGCGCGATCTGAGGCTTTACCTGCTCGATACTCGGCGCGAACGCCTGGCTGGCGTGGACGATTCGTCATTCCTGCGCAAGCGGGAATCCATCTGTTGTGCTCGTTCGGATAGATTCCCGCTTGCGTGGGAATGACGGGTGCCGACTACTTTCTCACCACCGGCACCAGCGTGTGATCGCTGCCGTTCCAGACGTCGATGAACGATTCGATCTCGCCGGCCGGCATCGCCTGCGCGATGAAGTCGCCCTGCAGCGCGTCGCAGCCGGCCTGCTCCAGGAACTCGAACACCGGTGAGGTCTCCACACCCTCGGCGCAGACGGTGAGCGAGAGGTTGTGCGCCAGCTCGATGATGGCGCGCACCACGGTCGCAGCCGCCTTGCCCTGGGTGACCTCGCTGACCAGCAACCGGTCGATCTTCACTTCGCTGAACGGCATCTTGTACAACTGGGTGAGCGAGGAAGTGCCGATGCCGAAATCGTCCAACGACAATCCCACGCCCTTGACGCGCAGCCGCGTGAAGATGTCCATCACCAGCTCCGGATCATCGAGCGAAGCCGCTTCCGTGACTTCCAGCGTCAGCTGCTCGGCGCTCGCATCGAACTCACGCAGGATCAGTCCGAGGCGATCGGGAAATTCCAGGTCCTGCACCAGCCGCGGCGACAGGTTCACCGCGGCGCCCAGATCCAGGCCGCGCTTGCGCCAATGGCCGATCTGGCGAATGGCATCGGTCAGCACGAAGTCGGTCACGCTGGTGATCAGGCCCGACTGCTCGGCCAGCGGCAGGAACTCGCCCGGGTACAGCAAGCCCAGGCGCGGATGACGCCAGCGCACCAGCGCCTCGGCGCTGCGGACCTGCCAGTCACTGGCGCTGCGCACCAGCTTGGGGTGGTAGTGGACTACCAGCTCGTGCTCGTCGATGGCACGACGCAGATCCTCCACCGACAGGCGTTCGCCGGGCTGGATGTGCTTGGACAGCAGCGCCTCGATGTCTTCCAGCATGGCCGGCTTCTGCAAGGTCCCCAGCATGTTCAGGCCCAGCTGATCACCGAGCTGGCGCGCACTGGTGAGCACGCGCTGATCCATGCCGCTGGCCAACAGGATGCCGGCAGTCGTGCCGATACGCCCCAGGTAACGCAGCGCCTCGACACCGTCCATGCCGGGCATCTGCAAGTCCAACAGGATCAGCGACGGCTGCCGCCGCGACAGCTGCTCGCGAAACGCCGCAGCGCTTTCCGCCGTAATCACGTCGCAGCCGACGCCTTCGCCGATCTGCACGATCAATTCCAGGAAGTCGATCTCGTCGTCGACCGCCAGCACCAGATTGCGTTCACGCCGGGACACGTTTGGTCTCCTCTTTTCCATCGAGGATCGCCCGCACGCGGCGCGCGAGATCCTCTACCCGATACGGCTTGGTCAGCAGCTCCAACGACCCGTCCAGCAGACCGCGGTTCAAGATGCCGCTCTCGCTGAACGCCGAGGTCATGAGCACCTTCAGCTGCGGACGCCGTTCCCTCAATTTCTCCACCAGGCCGGTGCCGGGCAGGCCGCCAGGCAGCATCACGTCCGAGAACACCAGCGCGACATCCGGATGTTGCATGAATTGTTCGAGTGCCTGATAGCCATTTGTGGCTTCCAGTAACCGATACCCCAGACTGCCGAGGATATCCAGCGCCGTGGCGCGCACTTCGGCATTGTCCTCGACCACCAGGATGGTCTCGCGACCCTGCGGCAACTCGCCCGTGGGGTCCGGCTCCCGGACCGCTTCACGGACCGGCTCCGTATTAGCCTGCGTCCGTGGCAGCAGCAGACGCACGCTCGTGCCCTTGCCCACCGCACTGTCGATGCAGACGTGGCCGCCGGATTGCCGCACGAAACCGTACACCATCGGCAGCCCCAGACCACTGCCCTTGCCGACGTCCTTGGTGGTGAAGAAGGGCTCGAACACGCGCTTGAGCGTCTCGCTCGTCATGCCGACGCCGCTGTCACTGACCTCCAGCACCGCGTAGTCGCCCGGCCGGATTTCCTGGCCCGCCGGCACACGGCCGTCGGCATCGGCCGCCACGGTGCGGTTGCCAGTCACGATGGTGATGGTGCCGCCGCCTTCGGGCATGGCGTCGCGGGCGTTGATCACCAGGTTCAGCACGGCGTTCTCGAGCTGCCCCGGATCGACTCGCGCAGCCCACAACTGCGGTTCCAGCACCAGCCGGATCTCGATATCACCGGTCAGGGACCGCCGCAGCAGTTCGTACATGCCGCCGACCAGCGCATTCATGTCGACTACTCGCGGCTCCAGCACCTGCTGCCGGGCGAATGCCAGCAACCGTCGCGTGAGCTCACCGCCGCGAATGGCAGCCTTCAAGGCTGTCTCGGCCTGCCGCCGCAAGCGGGGGCTTTCACGCAGCGAGCGTGCCAGCAGCTGCATGTTGCCGACGATCACCGACAGCAAGTTGTTGAAGTCGTGCGCGATGCCGCCGGTCAGCTGGCCCACCGCCTCCATTTTCTGGCTCTGACGCAGCTCCGCTTCGAGCTGGCGCTTCTCGGTCACGTCGCGCGCGGCGACGAAGCAGCCCTGGATATCGCCGGTCTCGTCCCGATGCGGGACGAAGACGGCCTCGATGTCGACCGTCTTGCCTGCCGGATTGCGGAAGCGCCCTTGCGCTTCGACCGTCGCTCCCTGCAGCGCCTTGCGGAGGTAGGGTCCGATGGCGCCATAGCGACGGTCGCCGAGCACGTCGCTGACGGCGTAGCCGCGGCTGCTGGCGAGCGGCACCTGGAAGAATTCCTGGAACGGGCGGTTGGCGTACACCACGCGCTGGTCGCGATCGGCATAAGAGATGAGCAGCGGCAGCGAATCCAGGATCGTGCCGTAGAAATCCTGGCTGCGGCTCAACGCCTCCTCTGCATCGATCTGCGCGTTGATGTCGCTGATCGAACCGGCGAGCCGCAGCGGCCGGCCCGCTGCATCGCGCTCGGCCTGACCACGCATGCGGCACCAGATGAAAGCGCCATTGCGCGCCTCGATCCGGCAGCGGATGTCGAGCGGCTTCTGGTTCTCCAGGTGCTTGCGGATCTTGTCCAGCACCAGCATGCGGTCGTCCGGATGCAGCACGTTCTGGAAGGCCATGAAGGTATCGGGCAGCTCGTCCGGACCGTAGCCGAGGATTTCGCGGAAGCGGGTTGCATACCAGACATGGCCGGTGAGCAGATCCCAGTCGTACAGTCCATCGGAAGTACCGCGCACCGCGCGCTCCCAGCGCTCCTGCACTTCCATTGCGTTCTGCAACTCGTGCTTGCGGCGTGAGATATCGCGCAGCACGCCGATCATGCGCAGCGGTTTGCCGCGTGGATCGCGACGCACCACTTCGGCACGCGCCGCAAACCATTTCATCTCACCCGAAGCACCCGGCAGTGCGTACTCGCATTCGAAGTGCGGGGTGACGCCGTGGAAATGCTGCTCGAACTGCTCCAGCACCGCACTCTGATCGGCAGGCAGCATGAGCCGGTCCGGCAGCTCGACGCGGTTCAGCAGCTCGTTCGGATCGACGCCCAAGGACTCGCGCCAGTGTTCGTTGTAATACACCGCGTCGCGCGTCACATCCCAGTCCCACATGGATAGCCCGCTCGAATCGATCGCGACCTGCAGACGTGCGGCATTGGCTCGCAGCGAGTCGCGCAGCTGCGAGATCTTGGCAATGTTCTCGATGGTGACGATCAGATGGCTCGGCGCGCCGAGCGCATCATGCACCGGCTGAACCGTCACCCGTGTCGGCAGCGGCTCGTGATGATTGGTGTGCAGAACGATGTCGCCGGCGAACGGTTTGCCGGCAAACACGGCCTCACGCAGCTCTTGTACGATTTCAGGATCGCTCTGCGGACCGGTCAGGAACATGACGTCGCGCCCGAGCGCGGTCGAGCGGCTGTAGCCGGTAAGCTGAGTGAACGCCGGGTTGGCGTGAATGACCGGGCGGTCGGTCGTGCGCGCGCCAGCCACCAGCACGGCGCTGGCGACAGCATCGAGCGCAGCAAACGAATCCAGCGGCGCCTGCGCAGCCGTCATGGAGCGCCACCCATGACGAACCGGCCCCAGGCAGCGCCGTCCGTGAGCAACTGTTCGTAAGTCTCGGTCAGTGACATAGCTGATCGGTTCCCTCAGCCGCCGAGGTTGCGACAACGGCACCGATAAAACTGTGTTCTGGCGCGCGGCCGGACCCGATTAAGGAAAACCCCCAAACGACAGTGCGCTGCCGGAACCGACGGCTCGACAACGGCGGCAGAATCGGCCGGCTGCAAATTGCGCCGACCGGAAGAGCATCGCCGACGCGTTGCGCGCGCTCATGTCGGCCGAAAAGCCAGAACGGAGCGCACCAGCGCGGCGTAATCGCCGTTGTAGTGATGGCCGCCGGGCAGAAGCTGCACGTGAGCCTGCGCCGCAGTGAGCGAAGCGCAGAGCGAGTCCTTTTCTTCCTGGCCGCGAATGCAGAGCACCGGCACTCGCGCCGCAGCAAGCCGATCGAGCTGCGGCAGCACGGGCTGCGTGCCGGTGACCTGGCCGAGCCAGCCCGAGACGCGGATCTCGAACGAGGCCTTGGGCTCGAGCCCGATCAGCGAGATCGAGTCCACCTGCGCACGAACAGCTGGATCCAGCGCATTGACCACGGCTGGTAGAACATTCGCGCCGAACGAATAGCCGACCAGCAGCACCCGCCCGCGGTGCCATTGGCGGGAGTAGTGATCGATGACGCGCTCCAGGTCCTTCGCCGTGCCTGACGGCGTGCGCGCCTGCCAGAAATATTTGAGCGAGTTCAGCGCCACCACCGGGATGCCGGCAGACACCAGCCCCGCGGCGACATCGCGATCCAGTCCCGCCCAGCCGCCGTCACCGGTAAGCAGCACGGCGAAGCGATCGGAATCCTTGCCACTCGCAGGCAGTGCAACCAATGGCAGATCGCCGACCGTGCCCGGCAGTGCATTGACGCTGATGGGCTTTTGCAACTCGCGGTACGCCGACTGGAATTGCGGATGCCAGTTGGGGCCCACCGAGAATCCGTGGCCGACTTTCGGCAACGTCACCAGGTGCGCACCGGGAATCTGCTGCGTGAAGGCACTGACGCCGGGCAGCGGGCAGGCCTGGTCGGTCAATCCCTGCAGGATGGTCCAGGCTTCGGACAGCCCGCGCATGGGCTGCAGCAACGTGCCCGGCGGCGGCTGCGTGCCCGCCTGCTGCGTCCCTGGCGGCAGCACGCTCGGCTTGGTCGTCAGTCCCCGCCCGCGACACACCGGTTTGTGCAGGTCCGTGTCCTTGCAGAAACCGAGGCTGAGCCCGCCCTTGAACGTTCCCTGCGGCGCTTGCGCCAGCGCCATGTAGACCAGCGACGCTCCGGAGGAATAGCCGGAGATCACCGGCACCATGTAGGTCGCGAGCTGGTAGCGCTTCTCCACGGCGTGCATCAGGTTCTCGAAATCCGCCGCAACGTATACGCAATGGTCCTTGGCACTGTTGAGCGCCGCGATGTAGGTCGGCGAGTCGATGCCGGCGACCAGCGTGTCTTCGTTCGCCAGCAGCTGCGCCATGTCGTCGATGCCCTCATTCCAGCCGCCATCGCCGTCGGCAAAGAGAGCGACGTGCTTGATGTGGCGCGGGATGTACATGTGCACCGTGCCGAAACGGCCGTACTGAAATGTTTCCTGGCGCGTGTCCTTGGCGATGACCCCTGTTGGGGCCTGCGCGTGCGCGTGAGGCGAGAACGAGAACAGAATCAGGCCAGCAAGTGCGGCAACGCCCAGTGCGACGACTCTCATGCGACAACTCATTTGACGACGATCTCCTTCAGCCCGCCGGCGATCAGCGTGGTCACGTCGAACAGCACCCGCGGCAGGGCCAGCCCGCCGGGCGCGGCCAGGTAACGCGGTTCCCACACCGGCAGGAATTTCTCCTTGTACCGGCGCAGGCCCTCGAAGTTGTAGAAATGCTCGCCGATGTCGAATACGAACTTGCCCATGCGGTGCCAGGCTGGCGCGAGCGGGCGCTGCTCCAGCCCCGACAGCGGCGCCATGCCCAGATTGAACCAGCCGTAGCCCTGCGCCTTGGCCCACAGCATGAGCTCGACGAACAGGTAGTCCATGACACCCTTGGGCGCATCGTGCGAATGGCGCATCAGGTCCACCGACACTTCCTCGCGCGCACCGGAGAACCACAGGTTGGTGAAAGCGACGATGCGATCGCCGCGATACACCAGCGCCAGCGCGAAATTGGCCAGATAGGCCGGATCGAAATAGCCCACCGAGAAACGCTTCTCGCCGGCGGCTTTCTCCTTCAGCCACTCGTCCGACACGCCACGCAACTGCGCCAGGATCTGTGGACTGGCCGGCGCTTCGATGACTTCGAATCTCGCCCCTTCGCGCTCGGCGCGACGGCGCGCGGTACGCAACTCGGCACGTTGGCTGCCTTCGAGAGAAAAAGTACTCAGCGGCACACGGGCCTCTTCACCCAACTTCAGCAGCGACAGCCCCAGATCGACGTACACCGGCAGGGCGTGCGGCGTTGCCTGGTAGAAAACCGCCCAGCCGCCGTGCTGATCCGACAGCTCGCGAAACGTCCACGCCAACTCCATTGCGCGCGACGGATTGCCGCTCGGATCGCCCATCGCCACCCAGCTGCGCCGCACCACCTGATACATCAGCATGGCGTCACCCTGCGGGTGAAACAGCAGGCGCTTGTCGCCGAGCAGCGCGAGATTGGCCACGGCGCTGGTCGACCCCGCGATCACTTTGCGGCTTCGCTCGATCTCTTCCGCGTGGGTCACTGCCCGACGCGGCTTCGCAGGTGACAGCCAGCTGAGCAGAATGAATGCTGCGGCGAGCACGCTGACCGTGAGTGCCGCACGCAGCACGCGCGAAGAATCCGCACTGAACGCGAATGTCCACCACAGCTCGCGCGAATAATTCAGGTGCCGGTGCGCAATCCAGGCAACCCACAGCACGGCGCCGACCAGCACGGCCAGTCCCGACAACCATTGCGGCGTGAAGCGGTATGAAGACAGCGTGGCGCGTCGATAGAACGCATCGCTGCAGAGATACAGCATGAGACAGACCGCCAGGGTGATCGAGGCTTCCTCGTAATCGAATCCCTTCAACAGCGACATCACCGCGCCAATGAGCAGCAAGCCGAGTGCCAGGCGCCACGCAAGCCGCACCCGGCGAAACAGGGCCCGCGACAGGATGACCAGCCCCAGTCCCGCAATGCTGCCGAGCAAGTGCGACAGCTCCAGCACCGGCAGCGGCACGATGGGCGCGAGAATGTTCAGGCGCTGATCGATCGAAGGCGTCGCCCCCGAAAGCAGCAAGACGCCGCCGGCAAGGAATACCAGCGTGCCGAGCGTCTGCGGCGCGACCGCCGACATCCAGTCGCGCGCCACATCAGCCGCCGCTCGCAGTCGATGCCGATGCGCCCAGGCTTCGTGGCCGGCCAGCAGCAACGACGCAATCGCCAGCGGCGCCAGGAAATAGATGACGCGATAGGCCAGCAGTGCCGCCAGCACGCCGGAGGCCTGGGCATCGCGCATCGCGAACAACACGATGGTTTCCAGAACGCCCAGACCGCCGGGCACGTTCGATACCAGCATCGCTACCGTGGCGAGCACGAACACCGCGAGGAATGCCTGGTACGACAGCTGCGCCGGCTGCGGCAACAATACATACAACGCGGCAGCCGCCAGACACAGATCGACCGCGGCAACGACAGTCTGCCCCAAAGTCAGTTGCAGGTTCGGGAGCTTGACCGACCAGCTGCGAACACGGAACGGCTTGCGGCGGAGGTGCACCAGAACGAGATAAGCCAGCAGCGACGCGGCCAGCACGACACCGATGCTGCGCGCCGACCAGTCAGGAAGGTGCAGCATGAGACTCGCTTCTGCCGGCTCGGCGATCAGGGCGTACGCCACCAAAGCGGCTGCGCCGAGCGTGGTGGTCAGAATGCAGAATCCGCTGATCAGCGCGATTTGCCCGCCGCCGACTCCGGCAGCCCCGTACATGCGTGCGCGGATCGCGGCGCCGGTCAGCGTCGCCAACCCGATGTTGTGACCTACGGCGAAAGCGATGAAGGAAGTAACGACGGTCCTTGCCGGTGCGACGGGTTGCTCCACGTAGCGCAGCGCCAGCAGGTCGTAGCCGGTCAGTGCCACGTAACTGGCGGCCGTGAAGCCGCACGACCAGCCGATGACGCTCCACGGCAACCGATGCAGCTGCGCCAGCACGTCGTGCAGGTGGTAGCCGACCAGCGCCCGATGCAGCAGAAACAGGACGATGCCAAAGACGATCACCGACAGCGCCGGGGATCCCCATCGCGCCATCAGCTCACGTGCACGTACTGTCCGCTCGGCCATGCGCTCCTTCGGTCGGGCACAAAGCGCAGATTCTGGCATGCGGCTGTGGGCGCAGCGCTTTCATGCCAAAGGCTTAATGTGCCCCGCAGGTCGGATCCGCCGACCACGGTGCCGTGGTGACTGACGTATCATCGGGCCCCACATTTGCTGCCGGCCGACACGGCTCGCAGCCCTGCGGTGGAGAGCTCCATGTACGACTTCCGAAGATTCTTCATTGACGGCGCCTGGGTGCAGCCGAGCGGGCGCCGCGAGCTGGACGTCATCAATCCGGCGACGGAGCAGCCGGTCGGCAAAATCCTGCTGGGCACGGCCGAAGACGTCGATGCCGCCGTGCGCGCGGCACGCCGCGCGTTCGAGAGCTTTTCTCAAACATCCCGTGAGGAAAGAATTGAGCTGCTAGAGCGAATCATCAAGAATTTCAAAACAAATATGCCGCGCCTGGCGAGCGCCATTTCGGACGAGATGGGCGCGCCGATGAAGCTCGCGCTCAACGCCCAGGCCGGCAGCGGCTTGAGCCATTTCGCGGCTGCGCTGGCAGTGTTGAAGGACTTCCAGTTCGAGGAAACGCTGGGCACGACCCAGATCCGCCGCGAGCCCATCGGCGTCTGCGGCCTGATCACGCCCTGGAACTGGCCGCTCAACCAGATCGCCTGCAAAGTCGCGCCGGCACTCGCCGCGGGCTGCACCGTCGTGCTCAAACCCAGCGAGATTGCACCGCTGAGCGCCCACGTGTTCGCCGAGATCCTGGCCGAAGCCGGTGTGCCGAAAGGCGTGTTCAACCTGATCGATGGCGACGGCCCGACAGTCGGCGAGGCGCTCGCGCGCCATCCGGACATCGACATGGTGTCGTTCACCGGCTCGACGCGCGCCGGCGTGCTGGTTGCCAAGGCGGCAGCCGATACCGTCAAGCGCGTCTCGCAGGAACTCGGCGGCAAATCCGCCAACATCATTCTCGAAGATGCCGATCTGAACGCGGCGGTGAAGAGCGGTGTACTGTCGATGATGTCGAACACGGGCCAGTCGTGTAATGCGCCTTCGCGCATGCTGGTGCCGGCGCACCTGTATGACGAAGCGGTGAACATCGCGAAGACCGTCGCAGCCCGGCCGGTGGTCGGCGATCCGAAGGCCGAGGGCGTCACCATGGGCCCGGTGGCCAACAAGACCCAGTTCGACAAGATCCAGCGCCTGCTGGAACAGGGCATCGCCGAAGGCGCCACCGCGGTGATCGGCGGTCCCGGCCGTCCCGACGGGCTGGACAAGGGCTACTTCGTCAAACCCACCGTGTTCGCCAACGTGAACAACGGCATGACCATCGCGCGCGAAGAGATCTTCGGGCCGGTGCTGGTGATGATCCCGTACCAGAACGAGGAGGAAGCGATCCACATCGCGAACGACACCGTGTACGGCCTCTCCGGTTACGTGTACTCGGGCAACATCGAGAACGCGCGGCGCGTCGCGGCGAAGCTGCGTGCCGGCATGGTTCACCTGAACGGCTCGCCCACCGACGTCAACGCGCCGTTCGGCGGCTACAAGCAGTCGGGCAACGGCCGCGAATGGGGCCGCGAAGGACTGAAGGAATTCCTCGAGATCAAGGCGGTGATGGGCTACAACCCGGCGGGCTAGCGCCCGCTGCCTCGTTCGGCACGAGCGGGCCTGCCTCGCGGGGAGCTGCGACGAAAGCCTCGGGCGCCGCAGCGGCGCCGGCTGGTTACTTCACCGGACCCAAATCGGCGTTGGGCGGCACCCCGGCGCCGATGACCCGATCGTAGATGCGCCTGACCTTGATGCCGGCGAGCGGACCTTCGCCTTTCCAGGCCAGCAGCGACTCCAGCTGATCGGTCTTTTTCAGCCAGCGGTACTTCTCCACCACGCGCGGGCCGCGCTTCACCTCGCGTTCGATCACGAACCAGTCGCCGTCCCAGCCCACCTCGGAGTCCGCCAGCTCGCCCTCCGGCATCGAGACCTGACTGCGAGTGCCGGCTTCGAAGCGGCGCGAATCCACCTCGGACACGATCTGCAAGTTCGCGCCCGACTGCTTGATCTCGAGTGTGCTGGAGATGCCAAGCATCTGCCGCAAGCCGTCGAGATAACGCTCGCGAGCCGAGCGGCGTGAACGATCACGCGGCGGTGAAGCCGGCGCGTCATTCGCAGCACTCTGGTCCGGCGGCGGCATCAGCATTCCTGCATCCCGTGCACGCCTCTCCCAGACTGCGCGCTCTTTTCTTTCGCGCTCGAGCCGCTGCTGCAACAGGGCTTCGGCGTCGTCGCTCAATGCGGCATTGAGTTGCCAGCGCCCGCTCAGGTCGACGCCTTTCGACGAGGTCACCTTGTACGCCGCACACGCCGGCACGGCGAGCAGCAGCAACACACTCAGTCCGGCGGCGGTGCCGGCAGTCCAACGAACCTGGCTCAAGATTTCGCCCCCGAAGATTTCTTGAATTCTGCGCTCGGATGCCCGGTCACGTGCCCTCGGCGGGCCCGCTCGCCGGCAGCTGCAACTGGCCCCTCGACTCGAAGCGCAAGCTGCGGAAAGCCGAGCTGTTCAATTTGCCTTTCAGCACATAGTCGATCTTGCCATTGCCGTCGTCGCCGGCAAACCCGACCACCTGCCGCACGATGCGGAAAGCGGATGCGGTGACGGGCACCTCGATCACGCTTTCGCCGAAACGCGGCACGCTGCCGACCGCGTCGCTGACGCCGCTGGCGAAGGTCTTGCCCTTGACGTCCATCTCGACGAATACGCCGTCGTAGTCGAGTGCGGCGTCGTTCGGGTTCTGCACCCGCAACTTCACCAGCATGCGCAGCTCCAGGCCCTGCCCCGGCAGCGGCTCGATGCCCGCCACGGTCACCTGCAGTGGATCGTTGCGCTGCAGGCTGGCGCAGCCATTGAGCGCCAGGCCGAGAATCAGCATCGACAACACACGCCACAGGCTCATGAGAGTCTCCCTTGCAGGCATTTCGTTGCGCATTGGAAGGCAAATCGCCGATCGACGCCAGCATTGTGCGCGCACCGACGCTGAAGCGCGCCTTAAGGACATTCCGGAAAGCCACCCCGAGGCGGATTCGAGGCAGGGCGACCTATGCAAGAATATTTGAATGGCCCGAACCGCTATCGACCCGCTGGCGACGCCCCCGCCGGTCACGGCGCTATCGCCGTTTCGCTTTCCGGTGTTCCGGGCGGTGTGGGCTGCCAGCGCCGTTTCCAACTTCGGCGGACTGATCCAGTCGGTGGGCGCGGCCTGGATGATGACCTCGATCGCGCCGTCGGCCGACATGGTGGCGCTGGTGCAGGCATCGGTGACGTTGCCCATCATGCTGCTGTCGCTGTTCGCCGGCGCCATGGCCGACAACCTGGATCGCCGCAAGGTCATGCTCGGCGCGCAGGTGTTCATGCTGATCGTCTCGGTGGGGCTGTCGATCTGCGCCTGGACCGACTTGATCACACCCTGGCTGCTGCTGCTTTTCACTTTCCTCATCGGCTGCGGCGCCGCCTTCAACGCGCCAGCGTGGCAAGCCTCGGTAGGCGACATGGTGCCGCGCGCCCAACTGCCCGGCGCGGTCGCGCTCAACAGCATGGGTTTCAACATCGCGCGCAGCGTCGGCCCGGCGATCGGCGGCGCCATCGTTGCGGCGGCCGGCGCTGCTGCAGCGTTCGCCGTGAACGCCGTTAGCTACACCGCATTGATTACGGTGCTGGCCCGCTGGCAACCACCGGCGAATCCCCGACTGCTGCCGCGCGAAACGCTTGGCAACGCAGTTGCCGCAGGCGTTCGTTACGTTTCGATGTCACCGGCAATTCGAGCCGTGCTGGCGCGCAGTGCCCTCTTCGGCCTCGGCGCGACCTCGGTCATGGCGCTGTTGCCGCTGGTGGCGAAGGACCTGGTCAGCGGCGGCCCGCTGACCTACGGCTTGCTGCTCGGCGCATTCGGCGTAGGTGCGGTCGCGGGCGCCATCGGCAGCTCACGATTGCGCCGAATGCTGTCGACCGAAGGGATCGTGCGTGCGGCCAGCGTTGCGTTCGCGATCAGCGTCGCCATTGCCGGCATCAGCACTCATCTGCTGGCGACGATGGCCATGCTGCTCATCACCGGAGCATCGTGGGTGCTCGCGCTGTCGACTTTCAACGTCGCCGTACAGCTGTCGGCGCCGCGCTGGGTGGTGGCACGCGCCCTGTCGCTGTATCAGATGGCAGCATTCGGCGGCATGGCGTTGGGCAGCTGGCTGTGGGGCGAGATCGCAGCCGTGGACGGCGTCACCGCGTCACTGTTGGTCGCCGCCGGCACCCTGCTGGTATGCGCGCTGCTCGGATTGTGGCTGCCGCTGGTGCAGACCGAGCAGCTCGACCTTGCGCCGCTGCGGACCTGGAAAGAACCGGTGACGTCCGTTCCGGTGGAGCCGCGCACCGGCCCGGTCGTGGTCACGATCGAGTACATCATCCGCGAAGAAGACATTCTGGAATTCCTCTCCGCAATGTCGGAGCGACGGCGTATCCGGCGACGCGACGGCGCGCTCAACTGGACGCTGCTGCGCGACCTGGCCGATCCCGAAGTCTGGATCGAGCGCTATCACACCCCGACATGGCTGGATTACATCCGCCACAACAACCGCATCACGCAACAGGACGCCATCGTTCCCGAGCGCCTGCACGCCCTGCATCGGGGTCCGAACCCTCCAGTGGTCCGGCGCATGATCGAGCGGCAAACCGATTCGTTCCCGTCGGGACCGGCCACCACCCCGCACGATCTGGCGGAGCCGCTTACCGATCCGACACGTTCGGCATAGGCAGGCCGGCCCGCTCTAATCGGGCCGGCGGATCTTTTCCGCGGGCGCGCCGTAGAGCATCTCTACACCTGCCATGTCCGGCAGGCTGTGCGCGATGCCCTTGTGGCAATCGATGCAGGTGTGCTCGCCGGTGAGCGCAGTAGAGTGCACATAGACGGCGCGATCGCTCTGGCGCGTCCAGTCCATGAAGCGATAGTCGTGACAGTTGCGGCACTCCAGCGAATCGTTGGCCTTGAGCCGCGCCCATTCGTGTTCCGCCAGTTCCAGGCGGTGAGCCAGGAACTTCTCGCGGGTGTTGATGGTGCCGAAGATTTTTCCCCACACCTCCTTCGACGCTTGCATCTTGCGCGCGATCTTGTCGGTCCAGTCGTGCGGAACATGACAATCGGGACAAGTGGCACGTACGCCCGATCGATTGCTGTAGTGAATGGTGTGTTTCAGGTCCGCGAACACGTTGTCGCGCATCTCATGGCAACTGGTACAGAACTTCTCCGTGTTCGTGAACTCGAGCGCCGTATTGAAGCCGCCCCAGAAGAGAATACCGCCAATGAACCCTCCCAGGGTCAGCAGTCCCAGGCTGAAGTGCCGGCTGGGCGAGCGCAGCACCGTCCAGTAACGAGACAGCGCCGCGATCAGCCTTTTCATCGCTCTTTTTTCTCGGCAGGCGTCTTGCGAGCGGCGGCCCGTTCCTGCTCGATGATTTCATCGACATCCATGAAGGTGTTGCCGAGCGGCGGCATGGCGTCGGTCTGCGGCACATGGCATTGCGTACAGAAATAGCGTCGCGGAGAGATCTCGGCGAGAAAATCGTAGTCACGATCCATGTAATGCGTGGCACTCACCATCGGCGCACCGAACTCTTGGTTGCGCACGCGTGCATGACAGTACATGCACATGTTGACGTTGCGCGTGATCTCGTACTTGTCGATCGCATGCGGAATCGTCGGCGGCTGGCTCGTGTACGCGCGGCCGCGCTTTACGTCCTTGTTCTCGACATTGGCCATTTTCGGCGCCTTGGGCTCCTGGTTGAGCGGGGTTTTGCCACGCAGCGCATTGTCCAGGTCCTGCGCCGGCAAGCTCTGCATCAGCGCACCGGCAAGTGCGACAGCCAACGCGATCGTTGCCATGCGCCGATACGTCACACGGCCCCCAGCGGCACGATCTTTACCGCGCATTTCTTGAAATCCGCCTGCTTGGAGATCGGGTCGGTGGCGTCGAGCGTAACCTTGTTGATGAGCTGTGAAGCATCGAACCAGGGCACGAACACGACGCCGCGCGGCGGCTTGTTGCGACCGCGAGTTTCGACGCGCGAGCGGATCTCGCCGCGTCGGGAGACGACTTTGACCTCGACGCCGCGGCGCACGCCAAGCGCTTCGGCGTCATCAGGGTGCATGAAGACGACGGCATGGGGAAAGGCGCGATAGAGCTCCGGCACTCGCCCGGTCATCGACCCGGAGTGCCAATGTTCGAGCACCCGGCCGGTGACGAGCCAATAGCCGTACTCCGCGTCCGGCGACTCCGCCGGCGGCTCATAGGGGACGGCGAAAATGTTGGCGCGTCCGTCCGGGTTGCCGTAGAAACTGAAACCCGCACCGGCCTTGACGTAGGGGTCCGCTCCCTCGCGGTAGCGCCATCTGGTTTCCTTGCCGTTGACGACTGGCCAGCGCAGCCCGGTGGCCTCGTGGTAGGCGTCGAACGGCGCCAGGTCGTGCCCGTGACCGCGCCCGAACGATGCGTATTCCTCGAACAGACCTTTCTGCACATAGAAGCCGAAGGCCTTCGATTCGTGGTTCTCGTATTCGGCATCGAGCTCGCGCAATCCGAAGCGGTCGACCTGGCCGTTGGCGAACAGGACCTCGAACAGCGTCTTGTTGCGGTAGGCCGGATTCGCATCGAGCAGCGTCTTCGGCCAAACCTCCTCGGTCCTGAAACGTTTCGAGAACTCCATCAACTGCCACAGGTCCGAGCGCGCTTCGCCGGGCGCGGTGACGAGTTGGTGCCAGAACTGCGTGCGGCGCTCGGCATTGCCGTAAGCGCCTTCTTTCTCGACCCACATGGCAGCCGGCAGGACGAGATCCGCCGCTTGCGCAGTAACGGTCGGATACACGTCGGATACGACGATGAAATTCTCCGGCCGGCGATAACCCGGCAGACCCTCCTCGTTCATGTTGGGCGCGGCCTGCATGTTGTTGTTCACCTGCACCCAGTACGCATTGAGCTTGCCATCGCGCAACATGCGGTTCTGCTCGATGGCGTGATAACCCGGCTTTGACTGGATCGTGCCCGCGGGCAGCTTCCACAGTTTCTCGGCCTTGGCACGATGCTCCGGATTGGTCACCACCATGTCCGCCGGCAATCGATGCGCGAACGTGCCCACTTCGCGTGCCGTTCCGCAGGCCGATGGCTGTCCGGTCAGGGAGAATGGACTGTTGCCCGGCGTTGCGATCTTTCCCGTCAACAGGTGCAGGTTGTAGACGAGGTGATTGGCCCAGACTCCGCGCGTGTGCTGGTTGAAGCCCATGGTCCAGAAGGAGGTGACGCGCACCTTGGGATCGGCGTAGAGCTCCGCGAGCTGGCGCAACCAGGACTCGGGACAACCCGAAATCCTGGCAGCGTGCTCGAGCGTGTACGGCTTCACGAACGCCGCGTACTCGTCGAACTTGATCGGTTGCGACTCGGCGGCGCGCGCCGCGTTCTTGGCCTTGCGCTCCAGCGGGTGCTCAGGGCGCAGGCCGTAGCCGATGTCGGTCTCGCCGCGACGGAAATTGACGTGCTTGCCGACGAAATCGCGATTCACCCGGCCCGTCTGGATGATGTGGTTGGCGATGTAGTTCATGATCGCCAGGTCCGACTGCGGCCGCATCACCAGTGGAATGTCCGCCAGGTCGAAGGAACGATGCTCGAACGTCGACAGCACCGCCACCTTGACATGCGGCGCCGACAGCCGGCGGTCGGCCACGCGCGACCAGAGAATCGGATGCATCTCCGCCATGTTCGAGCCCCACAGCACGAAGGCGTCGGCGGACTCGAAATCGTCGTAACAGCCCATCGGTTCGTCCATGCCGAACGTGCGCATCAGGCCGTAGGCCGCGGAGGCCATGCAGTGCCGTGCGTTCGGATCGACGTTGTTGCTGCGCAAGCCCGCCTTGAACAGCTTGTTGGCGGCGTAGCCTTCCCAGACGGTCCATTGCCCCGAACCGAAGATGCCGATCGATTCCGGCCCCTTCGCGCGCAGCGCCGCCTTGAATTTCTCGGCCATCACGTCGAAAGCGCGATCCCAGCTGACGGGCGTGAACTCGCCGTTCTTGTCGTACTGACCGTTGGTCATGCGCAGCAGCGGCTGTGTCAGGCGATCCGCGCCATACATGATCTTGGAGAGAAAGTAGCCCTTGACGCAGTTGAGGCCGCGGTTGACCTCAGCATTGGCATCGGCGTGCGTGGCAACGACACGATTGTTCTTCACGGCCACGCGCACCCCGCAGCCGGTGCCGCAGAAACGGCACGGCGCCTTCGACCACTTCATGCGTGTGAACTGCGATTCGGTGATGATGTTGGCGGCGCGGGCCTGCGGCATGGCCACGGCCGCAGCAATCGCCGAGGCTGCGGCGCTCCGTGCGAGGAATTGTCGGCGGCTCAGTTTGTCTCCCGACGCATCCGGCTGCTCGATGTGGTGTGAAACGATCGCTACCGTCAGCACACCCGGCGTTTGTGCAAGTGCGTCCGTTGCGTCCGCGAGCAGGCGTTCGTCACCTGCCTGGAGTACGACGGCAAATTTTGCCGGATGGGAAGTCGGATGCAGCTGCGCTCCCGGCAGAGTCGTCAGCACCTCTCGCACACCATCGAGACGGGCCGGCATCACGTGCAACAGCAAGCCCGCGACGTGCATGCATTCGATCGCGTCCTCACTGGACGCATGCAGATGCAGCATTTTGCGGCGTGAAATGGTCACGGCACGGCAGCCCTAGCCCGGCGGGCCCGGTGGACCTGCGATGAGCTGATACATCCACACTGCGAAGCCGTAGCCGGCGACCACGACGACGGCCAGGATGGGCGCGAGCACCAGCGCCAGGAACACGAACATGCCGAGCTCCTGTCGCTTTTCTTTGTCCATGACCCCTCCCGCTTCCGTGCGCGCGATTCTCCGGCGCACCGACCTGCAGGTGAATCATGGATTTCCGCAGTAGCCGTCCATCTGGATGCGATTGCTGCGGTAGTCAGCAAATGGAGCGCCGCGAGCTGCGCGGCCTGGGTGTCTACACTGCGTGTCTATATATCTATGTAAGCGCGCGGTGAGTCGATACCGGTTGCCGCGTCCGAGTCGTCCTGCGGTGCGTCGGGCTCCTTCAAAGTCACCAGCAGCTTGCCATCCACTTCCTGCACGATCGTCACCGGCAATGCGATCGCGAGCGCCTTGAACCACGCGTCGCTGCCTTCCATGCTGAGCGTGCCGGTAAACTTCAATGCGCCGGTCTCGGCATTCGCCACTTCGATCCTGCGACCGGTGTAACGATGCACATCGGCCAGCACGTACCGCAGCGGCTCGTTACGATATTTCCGTCTGCCGTCCAGCCACGTGATGGCGAGCGATGCATCTCCGGCGGGCAAGGCCTGCAGACCGCTTTCACCTTCGTATGACACTGCCTGACCTGCGCCGAGTTGCGCCGTCGCCAGGATCGACGGTTCCTCCAGACCTCGATCGATACCCGTCATGCGGGAGCCGCGCGACGCTTGCTCTACAGAGGAAGGCGCCGAGACTCGCACCGTACCCTCGGCAACTGCGACGACGGTTCGCTGAGCGCTCAGGCGCACGTTGAACTCGGTGCCGACAGCACGCACCCGCGCCTCACCCGCTCTCACGATAAAGGGGCGTTTCGCGTCCTTGGCGACCTGGAAATATGCCTCGCCTCGCGTCAAGCGCAGCATCCGCTCATCCGCACGCAGCTCGACGCTGACTGCCGAATCGGCGCCCAGCGTGACTCTGCTGCCATCGGGCAGCATGACCGTTTGACGTTGAGCCGGCGCCGTTTGATAGACGAGCATGCCTTGCCAGGCTTTGCTGCCGCTGAGGAAGGTGACACCTAGCCAGCCAACGACGGCGAGCACGGCCACACCGGCCGCCACGGCGTAACGAGCCGCAACCGTGTGCCAACGCCTGGTTCCCGCAGTTGCCGACCAGACCCGCGGATGCAACGAGGAATGCTCGCGATTCGCCTCGGAGCAGGACGGGTCCGGACCAACGCAGGCTCGCCTGCCCTCGAGGTACTCGGACACTGAAATCGAACCGTCATAGGTATCAGCCGCCATTTCCGCGGCATCCGGCAGCAACGGCGCCGACGCCAGGTCCGCAAACCTCGACATCGTGCGTTCGACTTGCTCATACGCTGCCCGGTTCTCGGGCGTGGCCGCCAGCCAGCGCTGCCATTCCAGAAACGTCTGCGGATTCGCGCGCGAATCCTGCAACCGCAGCATCCAACTTGCCGCCTGCTCGAGCGATGTTCGTTCGCTCATCAGCGAGCTCCTGCCAGCATCAGGCGTTCGCGACAGAACAGCATCGCCCGCTCGACGTAGATTCGCACCATCCGTTCCGACAATCCCATCAGCTCGGCAACTTCAGCAAGCTCGTGACCGTAGAACCGATGCATGAGAAAAGCGTAGCGGCATTTCGCAGGCAACAGCTCGACTGCCTGCAGCAACGCGCTCAGCTCCTGGGCCGCGGCAGCGCTGGATTCGGCGGAAGAGGTGGAATCCGGCGAAGTAAAGAACTCCAGCTCGTCGAGCCGTCCGCGCCGCACGCTGCTCTTCAATCGATCGGCGGCCAGATTTGCCGCCGTCTTGAATAGAAAGGCACGCAGATAGCTGACACCGCCCGGCGCGTTGAGCTGCAGCATCCGAATGTAGGCTTCCTGCGCGACTTCCTTGGCGTCCTGCGAGCATTTCAGCCGGGCGGTCAGAAAGCGCGTGAGGGCTCGATTGTGCGCTTCGAACAGTTCCGCGACACGCCTGCCATGATCTCGCTGCATCGCCTCCTGATCATGGCTGACGGACGGCTGTTGCGCCGCGTCTGAATCCTGGCACCAATCGGAAGCCTGTCGCATCAGTTCACCGCAAAGCGAATGACCTACTTCGTACCGAGCGTAGACAAACTGAAATCAGCGGCGCCTACTGAGGCAGCCTTCCTTCGATCTGCTCATAGATCTTCGACAGCGCAATCGGTGCTTGTAGATCACGCAGCGTCCAGTCGGCATAGGGCCCCCAATCGGCTTTCTGCACTGCCGGACAGTTGGAGCGCGATTCGCACGGAACGCCTGCGGCATGCAGACGATTGCCTTCCGCGATCACGTACTCGAGTGCCTGCAGCGACTCCGGCAGCTCGCGCTTCATGGTGGCGGCGTCGTCGACGAACCCATGGCCCGGCACGTACCAGGACACGTCCATCGCCTGTGCCTTCTTGATGACCTCGGTCCATTCGGTGGGATATCCCGAGGTCAGTGCCGGAAATACCCGGTGCAGATAGATCTCACCCATGAACAGCACCTTGCTTTGCGGCAAATAGGCCACGAGATCCCCGCCCGTGTGCGCTCGCCCGAGACTCAGGATCTGGATATCGGTATTGCCCAACCTGATGGTTCGCTCGCCTGCAACGGTCTGCGTCGGCGGATGTCCGCTCTTCGCAAGCCTTTTCTGCGACACCGGCGAGGCAAGGAATACGACGTCCGGATAGGCCGCCTTGAACGCGGAATTTCCACCGACGTGATCGCTGTGATCCGACGCAACCACGACATACTTGACCGGCTGCGAGGTTAGCTTCTTGATGGTGCCTATCAACGCCTGTGTCTGCGGCACGTCGTTCTGTCCGTCGACCACCACGACGCCGTCCGTCGTCACGACGATCAAGCTCACCGTGGTGATGGTGACGCCGTTCATCGGACCGAGCGTGTCGGAGTAGGCGTATACGCCCGGCGTCAGCTCCTTCCACTGCGGGAAATCGCTCTTCTGCAGACCTCGCCGGGAAATATCAGCGGTAGGCGCCAGGTCTGCACCGAGAGTGAACGATGGATGGATCAGCGCGCACGCAGCGGCCGCGAGCAATACATGTCGGATTTTCATTTGTGTGTATGCCCTCTTCTAGAACTTCAGGCGCACGCCGGCGCGGTAGGTCCGACCCAACCGGTCGTAGTTCACGTTCGCCTGCCCGGAATAGAAACCATCCCCACGCGGGCCGGCGATTGCCGGCGGATCCTTGTCCATCAGATTCTCGACCACCACGAAGAACTCCGCCCGATCCTCGAGATACTTGTAGTTGAGCGCCAGATCATAGTAGGCCACCGAATCGACGTGGTTGTTGTCGATCGTCGGATTCGTCGCCGTCGATGCCGGGCATGACGAAGTGCATTCCACGAAGGCATTGTTGTAGACGACCGAGCCCGTGCCTCGCATGGTCAGCGTGGCGCTCGCCGGACCGTAGCTGTACGTGGCCATCCCGATGTAGCGCAGATCCGGCGTGTGCAGGTTGCCGCCGAGAATCCCGAAACCGCCGATCTGGCCGGCACCGTCTATGACGGTCGTGGTATCGATGGTCTCCAGGGTGTCCACGATCGTGGCCATCGCACGCAGGCTCAGGTCGCCGCGCCAGGATGAGACCAGACCCGACAACGCGAAGCGGTAACTCATTTCGACGTCGAACCCGGAGGCGTTCTGCGCAAGAATGTTCGCCGGCTGAACATTGACCAGCTCGATGAAGCCATCGGCGTCGCGATGGATGAAGCCGCAAAGCGCACTCTGGCCTTCATAGCAGCGGGTCACATACTGCTGCGAGGGAAGCGAGGAGATCGCATCCTTGATCTTGATGTCGTAGTAGTCGACCGACATGGCGAACCCCGGCAGGAACGAGGGCGTGAGCACGATGCCCAGGCCGGTCGTGTCCGCTTCTTCCGGCTGCAGATTGGGGTTGCCGCTGACCACCGAGATCACTTGCCTGGAAGAATTCGTGAAGGGGTCGAACATGTTGCTGGTACCGGCGGCACCGGCATTGAACAGGTCCCCGAGGTTGGGAGCACGGATGTCGCGGGAACGGGTGAAGCGGAACATGACGTCCTCGATCGGACGGTACGTCAGGCCCGCCTTCCAGGTCACCACCTCACCCGAAGTGCTGTAATCGGTGTACCGGACCGCGCCATTGAAATCGAGCGACTGCGCCATGGGCAGGTCCTTCGCCAACGGCACGAGTGTCTCGATGAAGCCTTCCGTCACGTTGTACTTGCCGTGACTGGCGTGATAGTTGCCGGCGAAGAATCCATTCATTTCGTCCAACTCGCTGGCGCGGCCGCCCACGGATTCGCGCCGGTGCTCGACACCGAACGCCACGGAGACCGGAGCCGCCCAGGTCGAGAAGGGCTCGCCACGAGCACTCGCCGCCAGCACCTCCTGATCCAGGATGATATTGGCCCAGCCGGTCTCGGTTACATAGTCGATTGCCGCCGCGGAGTTCACGCCAGTACCCATCGGGTTGTACGGAATGCACGCTGGATCGTCGTTGGACGGATCGGCATCGGCATTGACGCGACATACGATTTGACCGCGGGAGGGATCGAGCACGGCATCGACGGCCCGCCGGTGATTGGCGGTGACCTGGTTGCCGGTCGCCTTCAAGGTAATGTCGCTCTCGCTGTACGAGTAATACGCGTCCCAGTTCCAGGTCGTGCCGGCATTGAACGTGCCTTCTGCGCCAGCAACATAGCGCGTGAGCTGGCGCATGTTGTCGGCGCCGAGCAGTGGTGCATCGCCGTTGTACGAACCCATCGTAAAGGACGGAATGTCATTCGCCGTCATCAGCGCCTGAACCGGCTCCGGAATGAACGGATTGCCGGAGAGAACGTTGATGGTGCCCAGATTGAAGATGGGCGCGGCGCTCGCGTTGATGCTCCTTGCACGCGCCAACGAAACCTCGGCGAATAGCGTAGTGGTGTCGGTGACATCGAAACTGACTCGTGAGAATCCGCTCTGACGCTGCATCTCCAGAGCCAGCGGCGGAACCTGTTGGATATTCGCGAGCTGCCAATCGCCACCCCTCATCAGACTGCCGCCGATATCCCCGAAGTTGAAGGTGGTCGGCATGCCCCCTTCGAGAAACTGGATGCCGCGCAGGGGGCACGCCGTGGTCGACGGCCCTCCCGGCGCAGCGGGGCAGGACACGATCAGGCCGCCATACGTCGCGTTGTTTGGCGCCGAATTGAAAGCCGTGATCAGTTCGGGTTGGCCGTTGGTCGGCGTGTAGTCCGGATTGTTCATGACCAGGTAGGGCGTCTCGGCCCAGCGCCGCGGGCTGCCCATGGACTTTCCTTCCAGCACGCCATCGTCGTAGCCATACTCGCCGCTGAACAGAAAGTGACCCCGGCCACCCGCAAAGGGCATGCCCGCCGTAAGAGTGGCCAGGTACTGCTCGTTGTCGCCTCTGGAGGTCATGCCGCCTTCGAGGCTTGCCTTGATGCCGGTGTATTCCTTGTCGAGAACGAAGTTGACGACGCCACTGAGCGCATCCGATCCGTAGACGGCGGATGCGCCGCCGGTGACCACGTCCACCCGCGAGATCAACTCGTTCGGTATCCCGTTGACGTCGACACCGCCGCTGAGCGTGCTCCCCACGATGCGCTTGCCGTCCAGGAGGACCAGCGTTCGAGTCGCACCGAGGGCCCGCAGATTCAGCAGGTTGATGCCTGCCGTGCCGCCGCTGACCTGGGAGGAGTTGTTGCGTGGCGTCAAGCTGCCAGCCAGGGCCGGCAACCGGTTCACCGCGTCGGCAATGTTCGTCACCGCCATCGCTTCGAGCTGCTCCGCACCGAGCACCGACACGGGCGTCGGCGCTTCGTAACCGTCACGCACGATGCGCGAGCCTGTCACAGTGACTGTAGTGAGCTCCTCGGAACCACGCGCGCTTTCATCGCCAGCCGTGGTTACTGATTGCGGCGTGCTTTGCGCCAATCGCACGCGCTGCCCGCTTCCGCGAGCCGCGGCATTCTGTGTAGATGCAGCCTGAACGATGGCCACGACGTCATCGTCGACCTGCTCGAACGAATATCCCGTTCGGTCCAGGACCGACTTCAAGGCGGTCTGCGCCTGCAAATATCCCTGCACCCCCTGAGAGCGAGTGCCGGACTGCGCCCCACCCCACATCAGCAGCTGCACCCTGGCCTGCTCCGAGAATTCCAGCAGGGCGGTATCGAGAGGCTGTTCCGGAATCCTGAAATCGCGGTGCGCCAATAGACCCTCGGTCCCCGCCACGGCGCAGAGGCTGACCCCGGACAGGGCCGCCGTGACCGCGATGGCAACGACCATTCGCCGGGCTTTGGTTTCGTTCTGCATTCGTCAATCCCCCTAGGCGCCGCTCTGATGTCGGCATTGCTCCCTTCTAAGACGACTGAGTCTGGATTTTGTGAAATGATCATGTCGCGCGTCTCAACACCTGTCTCTCGGCGAGAGCGGCGCATGGCATGCAGTGAATGGCCCATAATTTCCTAGGCATTTCACCGCAAGCGAGGTCGAGGA
This sequence comes from Povalibacter sp., assembly GCA_035556415.1. Taxonomy (GTDB): domain Bacteria; phylum Pseudomonadota; class Gammaproteobacteria; order Steroidobacterales; family Steroidobacteraceae; genus Steroidobacter. The sequence goes on along the minus strand of DATMEZ010000198.1, from coordinate 9,771 downwards.
CCGTTCAGTTCGAACGACTCGCGTCCGTCGTTGTGAAATATGCCAACGCGCCATGGCTCACTTTCTGCGCTTGCAGCGGCGCGCGTCGTACGGCGTGGGCGAGGAGATGCATGAAATCTCCTCTCGCAATCGAAAGTGAGAGCCGGACTTCAAGTCCTATCGCAGCGTACCCAGGAGTGGGCGCGATGAACGCAGTCCGATGCGCCTGCCGACCCTCCATTCCAACTTGGTTCCGCTGAGAGGTGAAGGTACTATTCCGCGCAGCAGGGCGTTGCCTCGATGAGGTTTTTCGCAACCGAAGCGGGTGTAGCTCAATGGTAGAGCTGTAGCTTCCCAAGCTACTGACGAGGGTTCGATTCCCTTCACCCGCTCCACCTCGATCTGAACGCGGATCAGGTCACGCGAAGCAAACGTCGCGAACGTATCTTCGGAAAAGAAAAACGGCAGGGTTTGCACCCTGCCGTTTTTCGTGGGGAACGTCTTCCGGGCTACTCGCCGACCATCTTGTAAGCAGCCGGCGGCACGCGTTTCCTGGATGCCTGCTCGTAGGCGTAGGCAATACCGACGAGTTTGGCCTCGGACCAGGCCGGACCGGTGAGCGAAAGTCCCACGGGCATGCCTTCGACCAATCCCATCGGCACGCTCATGTTCGGATAGCCGGCAATGGCGGCGTTGCCGCTCATGGACGGTGGTGACGTGCCCTTCGGCGATGCACGATTGGAAGAGCGCTCGGTCACCGTCCCGTTGGGAACGAGCACGCCTGCCGGCCCGCTGTTGATGCCGATCACGGCGCTGACACCGAATTCAGTGAAGGCGCGACCGTAGCCCTCCGGGCCCGCGCGGCGCTTGGCGTATTCGAGCATCTTTCGATACTCGGGGTCCGCACGACCGTTGCGACTTTCGGAGAGCTCCAGAGCCCCCTGATCGACGATTCCTTCGCGAGGATCGGCCGCATGAGCTGCAATGATGTCGGCGAGCGTACGCGCCTTTTGTGAGGGCGGCGCGCTCGTGAGATAGGCAGCGATGTCTTCCTTGAATTCGTAGGACATGATGCCGAGGGTTTCCGGGCTCATGTCTTCGAGGATGTCGGCAGGAAGCTCGATCACTTCCGCGCCGTGGGCCTTCATGACGGCGATCGCTTCATCGAGGAGCACCTTGGTGTGCTCGTCATAGGCGCGGGTATTGCGGAAAACACCCAGCTTTTGACCCTGTAGCGCGTTCGGATCGAGAGCCTTCGTGTAGTCGCTCTTGTGCGCGTCGGCTTCGGCTGTCGCCGGATCGGATGGGTCGGAGCCGGCCATGATGGTGAGCATCATGGCGAAGTCGGTGACATTGCGTGCCAGCGGACCTGCAGTGTCCATGGTCATGCTGAGAGGAACGATTCCGGTCCGGGAGATCAGCCCCACCGTCGGACGCATGCCGACCAGACCGTTGACCGAAGACGGGCCGACGACGGAGCCGGTGGTATCGGTACCGACGGTCGCCGCAGCAAAGCTGGTGGCCGCCGCGATGCCGGAACCCGAGCTGGAACCCGCAGGCGACTTCGCCAGGTCGTAGGGATTGTGCGCGACACCGCCAACGGTCGATCCATTGAAAGTCGCCATGGCGCGCAAGCCCGCGAACTGCGACGTGTTGAGCTTGCCGAGGATAATGGCGCCGCCGGCGCGCAGACGCCGCACGAGTTCGGCGTCTTGCGTCGGGACATTGTGCTCGAGCGCGAAGGAGCCGGCGGTGTTCGGCATCCCGACGGCGCCGATGTTGTCCTTGAACATGACGGGGATGCCGTCCATCGGACCCAGAGTCTTGCCGTCCTTGCGTCGGGCGTCGGAGGCCGCGGCCTGTTCGAGGGCATCAGGGGCTACGGCGATGACGGCATGCAGCGGGCCGTCGTACTTCTTGATCCGATCGATATAGGCCTGCGTGACGGCAACAGCGGTCGTCTTGCCGGCGGCGAGGTCCGCAGAAATCTGCGCGAGCGGCACTTCCTCGACGTCATACGCAGCGGGAGCGGTAACCTGCTCTTGCTTACTACTGCAGCCGACCATGGCGAGCGAACAGATCAAAGCCAAGCTGACGGCGGCGCGGTTTGACATGTAATTTCTTCTCGCGAGCGAATGAAGACTGGCTTGTGCTCCCGGTGAGGACGAAGAGAAGCGGCTCGGCTTGCCTTCACCCGGATCCAGGAACGGGCGACGATCGACTTTGATGTCTGAAGCGGACGCCGGAGCGGAACTGACGCCCGATACGACCATAGTAGTTCTGGTTAATCGTAGTGGCTGCGGTCAGGGTAGTCCTTCCAATACTCGTTGCCAACGACGTATGGCGAATCCTTGCTAAAGGGGTGGATAGGAAATCTAAACCGGGGACAGATTTATTTTTCCACGATGCGGAAAAATAGATCTGTCCCCGGACGGAAATGAATCAGCCCGCGCGGGCTTAGGCTGGCGGCAGCGCGTCGATGAAATCCGTCATCCGCTTGCGCAGGGTCTGGTCGGGCAGCCGGCCGATGCCGCCACCGATGTTGTCGAGCATGTTCTTCGCCTGGCTCGTCGACGGCGTCACCACCGTGACGGCGGGGTGGCTGATGACATACTTGAGAAAGAACTGCGCCCAGGTCTTCGCGTCGAATTCGCCGGCCCAGTCCGGCAGCGGCCGGTCGCCGACGCGACGGAACAGACTCGTGCGACCGAACGGAAGGTAGGCCAGGACACCGATCTTCCGTTCGAGCGCCAGCGGCAGGAAGGTCTGCTCGACATCGCGGTTGTCGATGGCGTAGTCGAGACCGACGAAGTCGAGCGGCTCGGTGCGCATGGCCTGCTCGAGCAGCGGGTACTGGTCGGGAAAGGTCGTGGTGACGCCGATGTACTTGATGCGCCCGGCAGCCTTCAGCTCCTTGAGAATGGGCAGCTGGGTTGCGACGTCCCCCATGTTGTGGACCTGGATGAGGTCGATGCGGTCGACCGCGAAACGCTTGAAGGAGGTTTCGATCTGCGCCCGGGCAGCCGCCGGATCGGCCTTGCCGCCGCCCCGCCCGGCCACGTTCACCTTGGTGGCCCAGAAGACCTGCTTGTTGATGCCGAGCTCCTGCGCGATGCGGCCCGCCACTTCTTCCGAGGAGCCGTAGCTGGGAGCGGTGTCGAAGAGCTTGCCGCCGTTCGAGACCAGCGTCTGCATCACCTCTTTCAGCTTCTGCACGTCCTCGGACCGCGCCACCTGGGCGAACGTGGCGGAGCTGCCCAGACCGATGACCGGAACGCGTTCCCCACTCGAGGGAATCGCACGCTGAATGACCGCTTCTTGCGCTGCCAAAAGCAGGCCGGGATTCACGGCCAGCGCGGCGCCCGCACCGAGGGTCATTCCCATACATTGACGACGGCTGATCATGATTCGCTCCCCGCAGGTCCTGGTGGATCGTAGACAGTGAGGAGGTTGTCACGTTCAACGGGCCACAAGTCAAGCGTTGCCGCGCTGGGCCGCGAATTCATGACGCTCATGCGCCCATCCGGTATCTTCCACGGCCGATGGGCTGAAGACAGGAAGCACTGGAGCGGACGCACCCAGCTGCGCATGGACCGGATCCAGGAAATGATCTGCACTTCGCGCAACTGCAGCAGGCCTTGCAGCCAGCGCAGTTCCCGGCCGCCGCACCTGAAGGAAATCCCGTGAGATTCGATTTACGCGATCTGGAATTGTTCGTTGCCGTAGCTGAGGCTGGCAGCATCGCGCGCGCGGCCGAGCGTAGCCACACGGTGGCCTCGGCCGTGAGCAAACGGATATCGGATCTGGAAGAATCCTTTGGTACATCGCTTCTGGTGCGCGGTGCGAAAGGTGTGGAGCTGACGGCCGCCGGACACGCGCTGCTGGTCCGGGCCCGCACGATATTGCATCAGGCTGCGCAGCTGGACGAGGAAATGCGTCGGCATGCCTCCGGCATGCGTGGCTACGTGCGCGTGTTCGCGAACATTTCCTCCATCGTGGAATTTCTGCCCGGTGCGCTGGCCACGTTCAATGCCAGCCATCCGGATATCCACGTTCACCTCGAGGAGCACGTCAGCTCGGCAACCGCGGCGGCGGTGGCCGACAACTCGGCGGACCTGGGAATCGTCAGCGAGCTGCCGGTCATCGACGGCCTGACCACGGTGCCGTTCCGCAACGACGATCTGGTGCTGGTGCTGAAACCCGATCATCCACTGGCCAGCCGTTCCTCGGTGGCTTTCGCGGACATCGCCAATGAATTCTTCGTCGGCCTGCAAGCCAGCAGTTCGCTGCACAACCTGTTGACGCGAGCCAGCATCGAAGCCGGTTCGGCGCCGAACCTGCGCATCCAGGTCACGAGCTTCGATGCCGCCTGCGCCATGGTCGCAGCCGGCTTAGGCATCAGCATCCTGCCGCGCGGTGCAACCGCACCTTCCGTGCGTTCGCTGTCGCTCACCATCGTTCCCTTGAGCGATGCCTGGGCGCATCGCCAGCTGTTCTTGTGCGCACGCTCCGGCATCGAGCTGCACTCCGCTGCCAAGCTGCTTTTCGAGCACCTGCGCGGTCAGCATTGACGCCCCGTCAACGCATCCCCGCCAGTCGACGTGACATCGGGGGATGCCCGCAACTACAAAGCGGCGCAACTGAACGCCGCGCGTCGCGCCGACTGATATCATCGCGCGCCCGTCATCGGCCAGGCCGATGCGAGATGTGACATGACCGACAAAGATCCCGACCCGACCAACGCAACCGCAGCACCTCATCGCGCCGTGCGCAGCTTCGTGCTGCGGCAGGGTCGCGCAACCGTGGCTCAACAACGGGCACTGGCGGAGCTGTGGCCGACTTACGGCATCGAGTTCACCAATCAGCCGCTCGATTTCGATGCGATCTTCGGACGCACGGCGCCACGAATGATCGAGATCGGTTTCGGCGCGGGTGAGGCATTGCTGGAATACGCGAAAGCCAACCCCGACGTCGATTGCCTGGGTATCGAAGTTCATCGCCCGGGCGTCGGCCACTTGCTGCTGGGCGCCCAGGCGAGTTCGCTGTCGAACCTGCGAGTGATCTGTCACGACGCCGTGGAAGTCCTGCAACACACGCCGGCCGCGTCGATCTCGTTCGCGCACATCTTCTTCCCCGATCCGTGGCCGAAGAAGCGTCATCACAAGCGGCGACTGATTCAACCTGCATTCGCAACGCTGTTGGCGCGTGTTCTGAAGCAGAATGGCGTGCTGCGTCTGGCGACCGACTGGGAGCACTATGCGCATCACATGCGCGAAGTACTCGATGCATCAGCCGACTTCGCGAACGACGCCGGCGAACAAGGTTTCGTCGAGCGGCCCGCGATGCGCCCGCTCACGCGATTCGAACGTCGCGGTCAACGGCTCGGTCATGGCGTGTGGGATTTGCAGTATCGACGCAGGTGACAGCACGGTTTCAAGCCGACTGCTTTGATGCTCTGCGGAAAAAATGCCTCTTGAATCCCTGTCAACACCGGGCTAAAAGAGTCTTGACGACAGCTATCGCTGCCGGCTTCAACGCACGCAGGGATGCACGTGCTTCTGCAAGGACAGCCATCCGCCTTGAATACGGAGGAATGTCATGACGTCGCCGAGTCCGGTCGTGGGCGATTGGTATCGCCGTCTCGATGGAGCCCTGTTCGAAGTCGTAGCGATCGACCGTGACGATGGCACCGTCGAGGTCCAGCATTTCGACGGCACCGTGGAAGAGTTCGATCTGGAATCCTGGGACGATCAGGATTTCCAGGAAGCCAAGGCGCCGGAAGACTGGAGCGGTTCGGTCGACGTCGAGCCGGAAGACTACGAGAACGAGCGCGACAACAACGGCAGCAACGGTGCCTGGTCCGATCCGCTGACCAGCCTGGATCGCGCCGAAGCCTCGGGTTATTCGGAGTGGCCGTCGCCGCGCGAGCTGTGAGTCGACGACGCTCGATCGAGTCGATCAGCCTCGTCCGTTGGGCGACTCATCCTCGCGCGATACCAGCGCGGCCGTTCCCACCGACGCATCCACGAAGCCCGAGCGCATCATGAGCCAGAACAATGCGATGCCGGGCACCGCCAGCACGGTCGTCAGCAGATAGAAATCGACATACCCGAAGCGCTCGATGAGCGCTCCGGCGGTCGTTCCCGTCAACACGCGTCCGACGACGCTGGCCGCCGCGGAAATCAGCGCATACTGGCTGGCGGTGTAACGCAGATCGCAGAGTGCGGAAAAATACGCGACGAGCGCCACGCCACCGATACCACTGGCGATGTTCTCGAAGCCGATCGCCGCGGCCATGGCCCAATTGGAATGACCGGCAGCCGCGAGCCCGGCGAAGCTCAGGTTGGAGATGCCCATGAGCAGCAAGCTCAGCAGCACCGAACGTTTCAGTCCCAGGCGGGCATACAGGATGCCGCCGAGAAAAATACCGGCGAGATAGGCCCAGAAGCCGAAGCCCACGTCGTAGATGGCAATTTCGTCGTTGCTGTAGTGCAGATCCTCGAACAGCAGGCGAAAGGTCAGGTTCGCCAGCGTGTCGCCGATCTTGTGCAGCAGAATGAACAGCAGCACCAGCCATGCACCGCGGCGCCGGAAGAACTCGACCAGCGGAGCGGTCATGGACTGCACCATCGCACTCAGACCACGACGCCCGGTCGGCTCCCGATGTCGTTTCGGCTCTCCAAGAATCAGGCCGACCAGCATCGCGGGCAATGCGAACGCGGCGCAGGCGATGTAGGCGCCCTGCCATCCCGCACGCGCAGCAATGACCAGCGCCAGTGCCCCCGCCGCCACCGAGCCGATGCGCCAACCATACTGCGACATGCCCGAACCTACGCCCAGCTGGCGCGGCTCGAGCAGCTCGATGCGATAAGCATCGATGACGATGTCGTAGGTCGCGCCCGCGATCGCCACCAGGATTGCTGCCTGTGCCGTCACCATGAGACTGGCTTTCGGATCCACCAGCGCCAGATTGACCACGGCGGCGATGACCAGCATTCCGGACAACAGCAGCCACGAAACACGCTGCCCCAGCCGTCCCAGGATGGGCAGATGCACGCCATCCACGACCCAGGCCCACAGCCATTTCAGGTTGTAGGCGAGAAAGGCCAGCGTGAACGCCGTGACCGCGCGCTTCTCGATTCCGTCCTGCGCCAGGCGTGTCGTCAGGGTCGCGCCGATCAGGGCGTAGGGCGCGCCCGAGGAAATGCCGAGAAACAGCGCGCACAGCGGTGCCGCCTCGGTGTAAGGGCGCACGATTGCGGGGACGAAACGACGCCAGCCGTTGCTGGGCGCTGAACTTTCGACAGAGCTCAAACGGACAGGCCCTTCATGAGCGGACAGGCAGTGTCGACTGGCCGCGGAGTGCTGTGGTGCTTCATGGTTTGGTCACTCCGCGCACCCGCCCTTCCAGGAGCGAGAACGGCGAGCCGGTGAATCTTCGCTTTCGGCTGCCGGCAAGCGCAACCCCAATCGCAATGGCGGCTGGCATACTATCGACTTCCCAAGACACTCGACTTCCCTTCTCGCAATGACCTTCATCGATCTGTGCCTGGAGCTCGGCGTGCTGCGCTTCGGCGAGTTCAAGCTCAAGTCCGGGCGCATCAGTCCTTACTTCTTCAACGCGGGATTGTTCAATTCCGGTCGCGCGCTGGCCGAACTGGGCCGCTTCTACGCAACGGCAATCCAGAATGCGCAGCTGGAATTCGACGTCCTGTTCGGGCCGGCCTATAAGGGCATTCCGCTGGTCAGCGCCACCGCAGTCGCGCTCGCGGATGGACATCAACGCAACATGCCGTGGGCTTTCAATCGCAAGGAAGCCAAGGATCACGGCGAGGGCGGCAACATCGTCGGCGCGCCGCTGCGCGGCCGCGTACTGATCATCGATGACGTGATGACAGCCGGCACCGCAATCCGCGAATCCGTCGAGGTGATTCGGGCGGCCGGAGCGACGCCGGTGGGCGTGGTCATCGCACTCGACCGGCAGGAGCGCGGCCAGACCGAGCGCTCGGCGGTGCAGGAAGTCGAGCAGGTCATGGGCCTGCCGGTGACCAGTATTCTCAAACTAGCCGACCTGATCGAGCATCTGGCCGCCACCGGCAACGCCACCCAGCTCGCGGCACTGCAGAAATATCGAAGTGAGTACGGCGTCGCGGCTTGAGCATCGACCCGCGGCGGATGATTGACCGGGCTCGATCCTGCGGCAATAGTAGCGAATCATCCATTACCTGAATGGCCTCTCGGGGGCGCTCGGATCGTGCGATTCATTAGATCTGTCTGCCTGCTTGCCGCGCTCGCCTGTACCGGCGCCGCTCTGGCGGCGCAGAACCGCACACCCGCCAGGGATGCCTTCTATCGCTGCAAGGGCGCCAACGGCCAGACGTACTACGGCGACAGCAAGCCGGCCGCCTGCCAGGGGCAGGACACCGAAGTTCTGAACGATCGCGGCATGGTCATGCGTGTGATCGAAGGCACTCAGTCGCGCATCGCACGTGAGCAGCGCGAAGTCGGCGAAAGCCGCGCGAGGAAAGAGCGCGAAGCACGCGAACAGCACGACAGGATGCTAATCGAAACATTCCTGACCGTCGAAGACATCGAACGCCTGCGCGATCAGCGCCTGGAGCTGCTGGATTCCAAGTACCGGGTCACGGAGCAGAACATCAGCAATCTGCGTGACCGCCAAGCACGTCTGCAATCACAGATCGCGCGCTTCAAGCCGTACAGCGACAAAGAGAACGCACCACCGCTGCCCGATCATCTCGCCGAAGAAATGGTCAACACCGTGAACGGCATGCAGGTGTACGCGCAAACGCTGGCCCAGACGCGGGCGGAACAGGCCGAGATCAAGGCGACGTTCGGCGCGGACATCGCCCGCTTCAAAGAACTCAAGGGCATCAAGTAGCGCAGCAACCGCCCGGCGGCCGGGACGGCTTCCAAGGACTGACTGCCGGCACGGCAGCTTTTCACAAGACGGCGACCGGCGCCGTCGCTGGAGTGAATGGGGTCAGCTGCGCCCCGAACTGCCGAATCCGCCCGCACCGCGTTCCGACGCCTCGAACTCGTTGACCACCTCGAACTCCACCTGCGCCACCGGCACCACCACCAGCTGCGCGATGCGTTCACCGGGCTGAATGGTGAAGACGCTCTGCCCGCGGTTCCAGCAGGACACGAAAATCTGGCCCTGATAGTCGGAGTCGATCAATCCCACCAGATTCCCCAGCACGATGCCGTGCTTGTGCCCCAGGCCCGAACGCGGCAGCACGATGGCGGCATACCCAGGATCGCCCAGATGAATCGCGATGCCGGACGCAATCAGCTGCGTATCGCCGGGCTTGAGCTCCAGCGGCGCATCGATGCAGGCCCGCAGGTCCACACCGGCCGAGCCGCTGGTGGCATAGGCAGGCAACGGATAGTCGCGACCGATTCTCGGATCGAGAATGCGGACTTCCAGACGGCGCCGCGCGGCGGCGGTTGGGGACTGCGCCCCGTCAGCGGGTAGCATGAACGGCGGATCGGTTCTGATGGGTTGGGGACTTGGAGGTGTCGCGGCTGCGATAACGCTGCGCGATGACGTCGACCAGCTGACGTGCCAGCGCCGCCTTGCTGGTGAGCGACAATTCCTGCTTGCCGCCCTGCCAGTACAGGGTCAGCGCGTTGTCGTCCTTGTCGAACGCCAGGCCTTCACCGACCTTGTTGGCGGCAATCATGTCGAGATTCTTCGAGTTCAGCTTGACCAGCGCGTTGCGCTCCACGTGCTCGGTCTCGGCCGCAAATCCAACCAGGAACGGCGGCGAC
>DATMEZ010000197.1:0-2215 GCA_035556415.1 Povalibacter sp. | reverse complement strand
TGCTGTCGGTTTCCGAGCCGGCGTCGAGCCCGGGCAGGCGCGCCGTCACGTCGAAATCGTAGATGTCGCCGCGCAGACCGCCGACCAGGCGCAGCGCATCGACTGGACGCCAGCTCAGCTCCGTGTAGACACCCAGCGAGCTTTCCTTCACCGAATGACGGCCGAGAGCCTGCACGAACCGCCCGGCCTCGGTGTGCTGCAGACCGACGTTGCCAATGTCGTCGTAGCGAGCTTCGGCTCCGGCTGTCAGCGAGGCGCGCGCGCTCAACTTGAACGAGCGCTCGTACCGGCCGCCGCCGATCCAGCGCCGGTCGAACTGGTTGATCTGGAAGTCGTAGGTCGAGTCCGACAACATGTGCCAGTCGTAATACTGGGCGTAGACACTGGCCCGCCAATCCTCGTTCACGATGCGCGCCGAGGCGATCCAGCGCAGCGTTTCGCCGGTGGCCGTGGAATCCAGCGAGCAGTAGGCGTCTTCGCAAACACCGGTGCCGATGGCGCGCTCCGGAATCTGCTCGGTCGGGCGCCAGGTGGCGTGATAGCCGCTGAGACTGAGCTCGAGCCGCCCGGCATCGATGGGCAGCGAATACTTGGCCCAGGCGGACTGATGCTCGAGATCCTCCGGCAGCTCCCACGGGCCGTCATAGGTTTTCCACTGCCCCACGGCGGTGAGCGTCCCTTCTCCCACCTTCGCGGTGCTGCCGGCCGCCAGGCGCCGCCAGCCATAGCCGCCGCTTTCCGCCGCAATGAACGGCTCGATGCGCCCGGCGCTCGTCATGAAGGACGCGCCGGCCATCGAAAAATCGCCGGTGTCGCTCCGGTAAGTGCCCTTGCGATAGTCGATGCGCTCGATCGCCTCGGGAATCAGCCCGTTCACGTCGAGGTAGCCCTGGCCGTGACCGTGGCTGCGCAGGTTCAGCGGCACGTCGTCCAGGTAGGTGGCGAAGTCGGTGCCATGGTCGAGATTGAAGCCGCGCAGGAAGTACTGGTTGGCTTTGCCCGAACCCGAGTGCTGCACGGCGATCAGGCCCGGCACGACTTCCAGCAGCTCGGCGACCCGCAGCAGCGGCCGCACCGACAGGTCGGCGCCGCCAACCGCTCCTTCGCTCGCTGCGTCCGCCTGCCCGATGAGCGCCTCGCCGCGGGCGAACACGACGACTTCTTCGAGCGTGTCCGCTGCAAGTGCGGCGTTCGTCGTCACCAATGCAGGCAGCGCGGCACCCACCAGGGCAGCTGCGAGGGCGAGCTTTCGGGCGTTCAAGAATTTCTCCGGCGCGTGGCGTTGGATGCAGGGCGCAGGAGTGTAGGAATCGATCTCAGGTAAACGAGTTATTCACCGTAACGAGCGGTTAGTTAACGCGAGGTAACGCGCAGCCGGACAACGACTTGTGATGACATTAATCTTTCGTGAGCGCGGCTCTCGCTCGCCGGCATCCGTGGCTTGCAGCCATGACAGCCGCAGTAGCGATCGATGACTGGAACCTCCGCGCTCCCGAGCCGTTCGCGTTGTACCGACGAGCGCATCGAAAGGAGGCTCTCATGACCCGATCCCCCGGACATCACCAGTGGCCCGACCACCAGATACGCGAGAAACATCTGCAGCAGCGCATGCAGGTCAGGATCGGCGAGGACGTCATCGCCGATTCCAACGACGTCATCCGCGTCGACGAAGACGGACACCCGGCCCGCTTCTACTTCCCCCGTTCGGACGTCCGCATGGACAAGCTGACGCGCACCGATACGCACACCGAATGCCCGTTCAAGGGAACGGCTGATTACTTCAGCGTGAATTCCGGCCGCCAACGCTTCGAAGACGCGGTGTGGACCTATGAACAGCCCTACGAGGAGCATGCGCAGCTGCAACACCGCATGGCGTTCTACGACGACAAGGTGCGGCAGTTGCAGGTACTGGCGGTGTAACGGGTGTATCGATCTTCACCAATGCGCCCGGCAAGCATGCGTTCCCGCCGGTTACGCTGCTGAAGGCCGCAGGCGTGCGCGTGTTCGCCGGCAACGACAACATTCGCGATGCCTGGTGGCCCTATGGCAACGGTGACATGCTGCAGCGGGCGATGCTGATCGGCTACCGCTGCGGCTTCCACACCGACGAGGAATTGCACGTCGCGCTGGAGATGGCCAGTACTGCAGCTGCGCAGGCTCTGGATCTGACGCAATACGGAATCGGTATCGGACAGGACGCAACCTTCGTGGTGCT
>DATMEZ010000196.1:0-8775 GCA_035556415.1 Povalibacter sp. | reverse complement strand
CGGCGCCGCTGCCGTAGGTCGGGCCCAGGCCATCGCCGGCATCGTCGCCAGCCTGACCGACGACGAGGAGATTCGCCGCGGTGCGACCTTGCTGCCGCTGCTCGAGGCCGGCGCCATCGATGAGCGCCAGGCGCAGCGAGCCTTCGGCGACACGCCGACCCGGATCGCCGAGGAGCTGCTGCGGCTGGGCTCACTCGGCGTCACCGGTCCAAGGCCGTCGGGCGTCTCTCTCAGCGCCGGCCAGGCCGAAGCGCTGCGCAAGATGCTGCTGGCCATCGTCACCGACCCGCGGCTGGTGCTCATCAAGCTGGCGACACAATTGCACTTGCTGCGCGAGAGCAAGGACGCACCCGAAGGCGAACGTCAACGCATCGCGCAGGAGACCCGCGACATCTACGCCCCGCTCGCCAACCGTCTCGGCGTGTGGCAGCTCAAGTGGGAGCTGGAGGACTGGAGTTTCCGCTATCTCGAACCCGATCACTACAAGCAGGTCGCCGGCTGGCTGGCGGCAAAGCGGGTGGATCGCGAGCGCTACATCGAAGAGGTGATCGTGCAGCTCAAGTCGGAGCTGGCGCGCGCGCACGTCCAGGCCGACATCGCCGGACGGCCGAAACACATCTACAGCATCTGGCGCAAGATGCAGCGCAAGGGATTGTCGTTCGACCAGCTCTACGACATTCGCGCGGTGCGGGTGCTGGTCGACTCTATCGCCGACTGCTACGCCGCGCTCGGCGTGGTCCACAGCCTGTGGCCCTACATTCCGGGCGAGTTCGACGATTACATCGCCACGCCGAAAGACAACCTGTACCGCTCGCTGCACACAGCCGTCATCGGTCCCGGAAAGCTCCCGCTGGAGATACAGATCCGCACGCGCGAGATGCACCAACACGCCGAGCTGGGCGTGGCGGCGCACTGGCAATACAAGGAAGGCGGCAAGCGCAATCCGGCCTACGAACAGAAGATCGTGTGGCTGCGCCAGATCCTGGAACCGGCCGACAAGGACGCCACGCAGGGCGAGAGCAGCGAGGACTTCCTCGAACGCGTGCGTTCGGAAGTCTTTGAAGATCGTGTCTATGCATTGTCGCCTCGTGGCGAGGTGATCGAGCTGCCGCGCGGCGCCACGCCGCTCGACTATGCCTATCACCTGCACACCGACCTGGGGCATCGCTGCCGCGGCGCCAAGGTCAACGGACGCATGGTGCCGCTCAACCAGCCGCTAGCCAACGGCGATCAGGTGGAGATCGTTACCGCCAAACAGCTCAATCCCAGCCGCGACTGGCTGGTGCCGTCACTGGGCTACCTGGTCTCGCAGCGCAATCGCAGCAAGGTGCGCGCCTGGTTCCGCAAGCAGGACGAGGAACAGAACCGACAGCAGGGCCGCCAGATCCTGGAGCGCGAGCTGCAGCGGCTGGCGATTCACAGCGTCACGCTGGACGAGCTGGTCGGTGAGTTCAAGCTCGACACGCCCGAGCAGCTGTATCTCGCCATCGGCGAAGGCGAAATCACGGTGGCGCAGATCACCGGAGCGATCCTGCGCCGGGCACGTCCGCAGGAACTGCCCTCGCCCGTGCCGCGCAAGCCGGCAGTGGCCACCAAGGAAACGGCCGGCATCACCATCGAAGGCGTCGGCGACCTGCTGTCGCATTTCGCACGTTGCTGCGGTCCGGTGCCGCCGGAGCCGATCGCCGGCTACATCACGCTCGGCCGCGGCGTGAGCATCCATCGCCAGGACTGCGCCAGTCTCAAGCGCTTGCAGAGCACGCATCCGGAGCGTCTGCTGACAGTCGAATGGGGCAGCGGCGGCGATCGGTCGTTCCCGGTCGAGGTCAACGTGCGCGCCTTCGACCGCCGTGGCCTGGTGCGCGACATCACCGGCGTGCTGGCCGACTCCAAGATCAACATTCACGCCATGAACACCGTCACCAGCGAAGGCGACGGCATCGCCGACATGAATCTCAAGATCACGGTGAGCGACCTGGAAGAGCTGTCGCGCGTACTGCGACGAATCCAGGGGCTGGCGAACGTGTTGAGCGCGCGCCGTCGGGCCTGAGTCGATACGCTCAGCCCCGCCGCTTCTCAACGCAACGATGCGCTTGCCCGAGCGGTGCGACTGCGGCTACGCGCGGGCGAGATCGGCAACACCTTGACCCTGACCCGCTCGGTCGCCTGCAGATGGCCGAGAATGGCAAACAGCTTGTCGGCATGCGGGTTGCTGTGCTCGCTGAGCATCCGCATCAGGCTTTTGGGCGGCGTACCGGTGGCCTTGCTCAGTTCGGCGAAGCCCAGCGTACCGTTGATGTAATTGCGCAGCATTCGCTTGCCGACGGCAAACTCGCCGCCGTGCAGGCTTTCGATGGCTTCGGCGAGATACGCGACGCGATAGGCGCGATCGCGGCGCAGGTCGGCCATGATGGTTTCCTTGAAGTCGCGGGTCAGCGGCATGTTCTCAATCTCCTCGCTTGCGTTCCTTGTAGTCGCTCCAGCGCTGCTTCGCCCTGCGGATATCCGCTTCCTGGCTGCGCTTGATGCCACCGGCCAGCAGAATTACCAGCGTGGGGCCGTCGACTCCGTAATAGATCCGGTATCCCGGCCCGGTATCGATGCGGGTTTCCAGAACACCCCCGCCCAACCCCTGGCGATCGCCGAAATTTCCGTCCGCGAAGCGCTCGATCACCCGGTCGATGCGAGCACGGACCTGCGGATCGAGCGTCTTGCGCCATCTGGCAATCGGGCTGACGCCGTTGGGTGCGAGATACTCCCGGATCTCCAATGCTGCTATTGGTAACATCTTCGATACCATAAATCAAGAAAGGTATCGAAGTACTACCGGTGTTGCGAGGCGAGCGGTCAGCCGAAAACTGTGTGGATCGGCTGGAAATTCACACGACGCCAGTCCTGCACATCGTGCAGGACCTGCCCAGCACCAGGTCGAGCGACACGCGTGCGCGACGCGTTACTTCTGCAGCGCCCGCAGACGCCAGGCACGAATCCCGTACAGCACGAAGACGAGCGCCAGGACCACCAGCCAGGCGACGAACTGATCGCGCTGCACGGTCTGGTAGAACAGGCCGATGATGGCTACGCAGGCAGCAATGGGAATCAGCGGGCCACCAGGCAGCAGGAACGGTTCGCCTTCGATGCGCACGTTACGTCTGCGCAATACCAGAACCGAGATTGCGCAGAGCAGATACACGGTGAGCGCGGCCAGATTCGCGAACACCGCCAACTGCTCGAAGGTCCCTGACAAGGCGATGCCGCCTACCAGAAAACCGTAGACGACAATGGCCACGTTCGGCGTGTGAAATCGTGGATGGACCTGTGTGAACACTTTGGGCAGAAAGCCATCGCGACTGAGCGCAAACAGACCTCGTGGCTCCGAGAGCACGTTGGCACTGAGATAGCCGAACATGGAAACGACCGCGCCGACGATGATGACCGTGCGGCCCACCGGTCCGAATATCGCGCCGGCAGCCGTCGCGAGCGGCGTCGTACGATCGTGGGCCAGATCCAATCCCATGATCCCGAGCGCGACGAACTGAACTGCCAGATACAGCACAGTCGCCGCTCCCAGCGCAAGAATCACCGCCCGCGGCACCGTACGCGCAGAATCCTTCACTTCGCCGCTGGGAATCATGGCTCCTTCGATACCAGAGAAAGCGAAGATCACGATGCCCGCCGTGCTCAACACCGTGGCAAGGCTCGGCACTTCGGTGATGACCAGATTGGCCGGCTCAATGAACCAGACGCCGAGGCAGATAAATGCCAGCAACGGCAGCAGCTTCGCCACGGTAATGCCTTCGAGCACGCGCGCACCGTTCTTGATGCCGCGCAGATTCAAAATAACCAGTCCCGCGACCAGAAGAACGATGAGCACGCTGGCCAACGCGGCCGGCGCTCCCGGAAACAGCGCCAGGATCGACCTGGCAATGAGCGAGGAAACGCCGGCGGCAGCGGACAGCCCGGTGCTGAAGACCATGCAACCGGCAACGAAGCCGATCATCGGCCCAAGCGCTGTCTCCACATAGGCGTACGGCCCGCCGGTAGAGGCGACGCGGCTGCCGGCTTCGGCAAAACACAGCACCACCAATGCCATGACAACAGCACAGGCAACGTAAGCGAACGGCGCCGCCGAGCCCAGATACGCCACTGCAATGGCCGGCAAGGCGAAAATGCCGCTGCCGACGGTGTAGTTGAAGATATTGGAAGCAAGCTGCCTGACGCCCAGCTCACGGACCAACAGTGCGTCGGGATTACGGGAGCCGGTCTCTTGCATGATCGCTGCGCCCTCTTCTTATTGTCGACGTGGCGCAACGGTAGCACGTGCCTGCGCTACGCCGCAGCGGCGAAGAAGACGTCGGAAGATACAGAGACTTCAGCGCCAGATGCCATTCGGAGAAGAGCTCGGTGCCAAACGTCGCTCATGGCATGTGCCGCCCAGAGAGAGTTGTGATGCCGGACATCCCCTTGGCAATGCAGGTGCCGTTCTGGAGAGGACTGCGGTGCCGGGCGCCGTTCTGGGCGGGGCTACCCATTTTCTTCGATGAGAGGAGGAACAGGATGTTCCGAGTGAGCAAGCCTACATGGACGTATTCACGTGCGGTCCTGGAAATGGGTAGCCCCGCCCAGAACGGCGCCAGAAGAGAGTGCCACCCTTCTTTCCTGAAGCGCGCTCTCCGAGCGCCACGGACCTAGAAGCCTCTGCGGATCCGGCGGGGGCGTCTCGTTTCGGGAGCCTCAAAAACAGGATGTTTTTGGGGCAGCCTCCAGGGACGGATTCACGGCGATCCCGAAACGAGACGCCCCCGCCGGATCCGCACGCAGTCAAACGAGAGCTACTTCTTCTTTCTCAGGTGAGCTTCACTGCGGCCCCAGAACAAGGGTCCTTACCGGAACAAAGCCGGTCTGCTACCCCCCGGCTACCCGAAACTGGCATTCCAACCGGAACTTCACGGCCGCAAGCTACTCTGGAACTTCCCGCTCCAGAACCCGGCGCCCCAGACCCAGCCCCCGGTCATCAACGGAAAAGCCGGCTCGGTTTGCACCGAGCCGGTCACCGACCGCCGTTCAGCGGTTGGGAAAGTCGATCGCGATCTTGTCCGCGGCAAGCGCCGCCTCGTGCACCGCTTCCGACAGAGTCGGATGCGCGTGCATGGTGCGCTGCAGATCTTCGGTGCTGGCGGAGTACTCCATCGCCAGCACGGCTTCGGCGATCAGCTCGCCGGCCATCGGTCCGATGATGTGGATGCCGAGAATCTCGTCATCGTCAGTGGCCGAGACGATCTTGCAGAAACCCTGTGCAGCTTCCATCGCGCGCGCGCGGCCGCTGGCGGCGAACGGGAACTGACCGACCTTGTACGCACGGCCGCTGGCCTTGACCTCTTCCTCGGTCTGCCCGACCCACGCGATCTCCGGCGCGGTGTAGATGACCGACGGAATCGCCTTGTAGTTGACCTCACCGTACTTGCCGGCGATCAGGTCGGCGACCACCACGCCCTCTTCCTTGCCCTTGTGCGCCAGCATCGGGCCACGCACCAGGTCACCCACCGCCCACACGTTGGACGCGGCAGTGCGGCATTCGTGATCGACCTTGACGAAGCCGCGCTCGTCGACTTCCACGCCGGTACCTTCGCCGAGCAGGTCCTGGGTGTACGGCCGGCGGCCGATGGCCACGATGACCTTGTCGACCTCGACGCTCTGCTCGCCCTTGGCGTCGGTGTACTTGAGCGTGACGCCCTTCTTGGTCTTGTCGGCGCCGCTGACCTTGGCGCCCAGGCGGATGTCCAGCCCGAGCTTCTTGAAATGTTTGAGCGCTTCCTTCGAGACCGCACCGTCAGCCATCGGCAGGAAGGAGTCGAGCGCTTCCAGCACCACGACCTCCGCGCCCAGGCGGCGCCACACGCTGCCGAGTTCCAGGCCGATCACGCCGGCGCCGATCACGCCGAGCCGCTTCGGCACCGCGCTCAGCTCCAGCGCGCCCCAGGAATCGATGATCTGCTCGCCGTCGAACGGCAGGCTCTTGAGCTCGGTCGGAATCGAACCCGCAGCGAGCACGATGTGCTTGGCGGTCAGCTCTTCCTTCTTGCCGTCCTTCGAAGTGAACTCGACGCGATTGCCCGACAGCAGCTTGCCGTGACCTTGCAGCGCGGTCACGCCCGCCGCCTTGAGCAGCGAAGCGATGCCCACGGTCGACTGCTTGACGATGGTGGCACGACGCTTCTGCATCGCTGCCAGATCCAGCTCCACGGTGCCGACCTTCACGCCGTGCACGGCGAATTCGTGCTGCGCGCGATGAAACAGCTCGGAGGATTCGAGCAGGGCCTTCGAGGGAATGCAGCCCGCGTTCAGGCAGGTGCCGCCGAAGGCGTAGCTGCCGTCCTTGTTCTGCCATTCATCGATACAGGCGACTTTCAGCTTGTTCTGACCGGCGCGGATAGCACAGGGATATCCGGCGGGACCGCCGCCGATGACGATGACGTCGTACTGGGACATGGGAGCTCCACGGAAAGGCGCCCGGGCTCGAGGCCTGCGCGCGGGTTAGAAAGATCCGGGCGATCGCTCCAGCATGACCGTCCGGGTGAATTCGGGACCGATACTGCCGGCCCCGGCCGCCCGTCGGGCAGGCCGGGACCATTGCGTCTCGTTACAGCTGCAGCAGCAGGCGCGCCGGATCCTCCAGCGCTTCCTTGATCGCCACCAGGAACTGCACCGACTCGCGGCCGTCGACGATGCGATGATCGTAGGTCAGCGCCAGGTACATCATGGGGCGGACCTTGATCTCGCCGTTGACCACCATGGGACGCTCCTGGACCTTGTGCATGCCGAGAATGGCGACCTGCGGCGGATTCAGGATGGGCGTGGACATGAGCGAGCCGAACACGCCGCCATTGGTGACGGTGAACGTGCCGCCGGTCAGCTCTTCCAGCGTGATCGTGCCTTCGCGCGCCTTGGTGGCGTAAGCGCCGACCGCTGCTTCGATTTCGGCGAAGCTCATGTTCTCGGCGTTGCGCAGCACCGGCACCATCAGGCCGCGGTCGGTCGAGACCGCCACGCCGATGTCGTAGAACTCGTGGTACACGATGTCATTGCCGTCGATGGAGGCATTGACCGCCGGGAATTTGCGCAGCGCTTCGATCGCCGCCTTGATGAAGAACGAGGAGAAGCCCAGCCGCACGCCGTTGGCCTTCTCGAACTTTTCCTTGTAACGCGCGCGGATGGCGTTGACTTCGGTCAGGTCCACTTCGTTGAACGTGGTGAGCATCGCGGCCGTGGATTGCGCCTGGATCAGGCGCTCGGCAATGCGTGCCCGCAGACGTGTCATCGGCACACGCTGCTCGTTGCGCGAGCCGCCCATCGGGGGCAACTGCACGGCCGGCGCCGGCTTTGCAGCCGTCTTCGGGGCTGCGCCGCCTTCCTTGCCAGCGAGATGCTGAATCACGTCGCCCTTGCTGATGCGGCCATCGCGACCGCTGCCAGCGATCTGCGCGGCATCCAGCTTGTTCTCTTCGACCATGCGCTTGGCGGCCGGCGCGAGCTTGCCGCCCGCTGCACCGGCGGCAGCCGCCTTCGGCTCTGCCGCAGCTTTGGCTGGCTGCGATGCAGCCGCCGGCTTGGCCGCAGCAACCGCGCCCTCACCTGCTTCGAGAATGGCGAGCACCTGGCCGCTGACGACCGTGGCGCCGTTCTCGACCTTCAGCTCCTTGATGACACCGGCCGAAGGCGCCGGCACTTCCAGCACCACCTTGTCGGTTTCCAGGTCGACCAGATTCTCATCGCGGGCGACGGCCTCACCCGGCTTCTTGTGCCAGGCGACCAGCGTCGCATCGGTGACCGATTCGGGCAGCTGCGGAACTTTGACTTCGATACTCATTGCGCTAGTTCTTCCTGTTGGCGGCCTTCAACCGGGTGGTATGCCGCAGAGATTCTTCAGTGCTGGTGGCGCGCAGCGCTGCGTCCACCAGTGCCTGCTGCTGTTCGACGTGCAGCTTGAAAATACCGGTGGCAGGCGCCGCCGCCGGGGCACGGCCCGCGTAGAGCAGCTGATGATCCGCCGGCAGCGACTCCTGCAAGCGGTGCCGGATCTGGTACCAGCCGCCCTGATTCTGCGGCTCTTCCTGGCACCAGACGATCTCGCGCGCGTTGGAGTACTTGCGGATGATCGCCGCGTACTCTTCCGCCGGGAACGGATACAGCTGTTCGATACGCACCAGCGCAACGTTGTGGATGCCGTCGGAGCGGCGCGAATCGAGCAGGTCGAAATAGACCTTGCCCGAGCAGAACACCACGCGCGTCACCTTCGACGGCTGGATGTCGTCGACCTCGTCGATGATGTTGCGGAAGCTGCCGTGCGTCAGGTCTTCCAGCGGCGAGACCGACAGCTTGTGACGCAGCAAACTCTTGGGCGTCATCACGATCAGCGGCTTGCGGAACGGCTGGCGCATCTGCCGGCGCAGCATGTGGAACATCTGTGCAGGCGTGGAAGGCACCACCACCTGCATGTTCTGCTCGGCACACAACTGCAGGAAGCGCTCCAGGCGCGCCGAGGAATGCTCGGGGCCCTGACCCTCGTAGCCGTGCGGCAGGAACAGCGTCAGTCCGCACAGCCGGCCCCACTTGGCCTCGCCCGAGCTGATGAACTGATCGATGATGACCTGCGCGCCGTTGGCGAAGTCGCCGAACTGGCCTTCCCAGATGGTCAGACAATTGGGCTCGGTGGTGGAGAAGCCGTACTCGAAACCCATCACCGCTTCTTCCGACAGCAGAGAATCGATCACGGTG
>DATMEZ010000195.1:0-17184 GCA_035556415.1 Povalibacter sp. | reverse complement strand
CGGATTCTCGTTCAGTGCCCGGGCCAGGCGATCGATCGTGGCATAGGCACCCGGCTTCAGCGACGACTTGCCGGTGTCGAACAGCACATCGCCCAGCGTCAGCACCAGGCCGCGCTCGGTTTTCTGGGCCTGAAGATCCTTCAGCTCATCCTCCAGACTTTGTGCCCGCATACGCGCCGCCTCCACTTCGCGGTTACGAGCCTGCAACAGTACTTTCTGGCGCTCCCCTTCGGCCTGGGCGAGCTCGTCCTTGGCCTGTGCCAACAGAATCTTCTCGTTCGCGATCTGTGCATTGCGGGTCGCCACCAGGGATTGATAGCGAATGTCCTCGAGCTTGCCGCCGCTCTCCATCAACTGGTTGGCCGTACCCAGCGACTTGCGCGCATTCGAGATGTTTTCCGCGGCAACACCCGCGCGCGGTGAAGACTCGACCTGCGCGACGATGGCCCGCGCCGTTTCCAGTTCCTCGATGGGCCGCTCGGGCGTGGAGCTGCAAGCCCCAAGCGCTGCTGTGCCTGCCAGTATCAGTGCAATCTGTAGCCGTCTCATGGGTCACCTCCGGAAACGAAGTCGGGCTTCGGGCTAGCGCGACGAATTGCGTTCGGCTTCTTCCCGCAAAGTGCGAATGCTGGCCAGCAGCTCATCGGCTGCCTTGCGAGCGCCGGCGCTCTGCGACTTTGCAACGGCGAGCTGCGCATCGAGCTCGGCCATCACCGCCAGGCGTTGGGCTTGCTGCTCGTCTTTCTTCTCTACGGCCTGCTGAGCCTGCGCGAACCGTTCCTTGGCCTGCTGCAACTCCACCGCACCTGCTTCGGAGTTGCCGATCGCCCCCTGTGCCTGCTGAACCGCAGTCTCGCTACGGGCCACCTGCTGACGGGTCATCTCGCTCACTCCACCGCATCCGCTCAGCGCTACGAGCAGCAGCGCCCCGCCGGTAATCACCAGTGACTTGTCCACGACATTTCTCCCATCCAGCGGCGGGCCATCCGCCGATATCTGTTCTGTGGGTCCATAACGCCGGCTACTTCGAGCCAGTTCCTGCTGTCGCAGACGAAAACGACCCTCCTTCGAATTCGAAGGAGGGATTTGAGGGAGGGGGATTCGACACCCCGGCCGGTTCCAGTGCCTGAAAGCAAGCCCAGGGTTGATCTTCGCCGCGGGAGTCCGTAACACTTGCGCAACTCCCGCGGCCTGATGGAAGCGCTCAAGTGCGTCGACAGACTTTCCCAATCCTGGTGGTTTTCCTATCAGTACTCATGGCAGCCGGTTGCGGTTCGCGCACCCAGGAGCCGACCGTAGGCACCTATCGCGCCACGCTCAGCCTGCCCGGCGGCGAAGCGCCGTTCGGACTGGAAGTCGCCAGCGAGAACGGCAATTACGTTCTCTACCTATCCAACGGCTCCGAACGCACGCGCGTGCCGAACGTGAAAGTGGCCGATGGCGAGCTGCTCGCCAATTTCCCCGGCTATGAGAATTCGCTGCGCGCGCAGACACACCGCAAAAGCCTGGAAGGCAGCGTCACGCTGATCAAGGACGGCGGTGTCGAGCAGGTGATCCCGTTCAAGGCGACGCTCGGCGAGCAGTACCGTTTCTTCGCCGAGCCCAGGACGGACAATGCGGACGTCGCGGGCCGCTGGGAAGTGGCCTTCACGAACGACAAGGGCAAGGCATCCACCGGCGTCGCGGTGCTCGAGCAGCAGCACGATCACGTGACCGGCACGGTGCTGACACCGACCGGCGATCACCGTTTCCTCGAAGGCCAGGTGCGCGGCAATGAGGTGCTGCTGTCCACCTTCGCCGGCGGCCTCGCCTATCTGTACAAACTGAAAATCGGCAGCGACGGCGCTCTGCACGGCGAGTACTGGCAGGGACTGAAGAGCCACGAGACGGTCGCCGCGAAGCGCAATGACGACGCCAAGCTGGAGCAGATCGCGACCACGCTGAAGCCCGAAGCAGGACAATTCGAGTTCACCTTCGACGACCTCGACGGCGAACCGGTCTCGCTCAGCGACGAGCGCTTTCGCGGCAAGGTGGTCCTGGTGACGCTCGGCGGCACTTGGTGCCCGAACTGCCACGACGAAGCGGTGTTCCTCGAACCCTTCTACAAGGAATATCAGGCCAAGGGCTTCGAGGTGGTCGCGCTCATGTTCGAACGTCACGGTGAGTTCGCCAAAGCAGCAGCGGCGGTACGCAATTATCGCGACGATTTCGGCATCACCTTTCCGCTGCTGATCGCCGGCGTCTCCGACAACGACGACGCCAGCCAGAAGCTGCCCACGCTGAGCGGCGTGTACGGCTATCCCACCGCGATCTTCATCGACAAGCAGGGCAAGGTCCGCAAGATCCACACCGGTTTCACCGGCCCCGCCACCGGCGAGCACTACCAGGAATACGTGCGCGAATTCCGCGAGCTGGTGGATGAGTTGCTGGCGGAACCCGGTGCCACCGCCTAATTCTGCGCCAGCGCTGTTTCGCGGCTGAGCGATTCGATCATCCACGACGGTACGCCGTCGCGTTGCAGTTGCGCCGTCGCCGTTGTGAACAGTGCGCGGCCTTCTTCGACACGGCCCTGGCGCATCATGATCTTCGCGCGCAGCGCATCGAGCCTCACGCCCCAGGCACTGCCACCCAGCGACATGCGCAACACCTCGGGCTGCAGCTGCGCGCTCAGATCGACTGCTTCATCGATTCGGTCCGCATCGGTGAGGGCGGCAGCCAGCCAGTAGCTCGCCGCCTGTACGTCAGGGCTGCCGTCTCCGAACACCGCCATGAAACCGGTGCGCGCTGCGGAAAGTTTGTCGATCGCCGCTGGTAGCTGACCCTCGTAATAGTCGATCACTCCCAGTGCTCGCAGCGCGTCGAGACCTTTTTCCTGCTGTTCGCCGATACTGCGCAGCAGCTCCCGCCCCTTGCTCAGGTGAGCGCTGGCGGCGTCGAAACGGCCGATATCCAGATAGAAATTGCCGACCTGGACCAGCGCCTGGCCGCTGGTCAGTGCATCCACGTCGCCGATGCCGGACTCGATCTGATGCAGCGCCCGCAGGAATTCGCGCTCGGCGTCGGCAATCCGCCCGGTATGTCGCAGCGCTTCGGCATATCCCAGGCGCGCGTACGCCATGAGCGCCGGGCCGATGGCCGCTTCGTCGTGCTGCGGGCCGAGCAGATCGGAGTAGACCGCCTGCGCCTCGGCATGCCGACCCAGGCAGTTCAGGCTCTGACCGATCCAGGAACGGATGTTGTAGCGGTTGTAATCGGCTTCGGCGCTGCTGCCCAGATCGAACTGTTCCGCCGCTTCGAAATCGTTCAGCGCTTGTTCGCAGTCCTTGCGCGTCGCGCGCAGCATGCCGCGCAGTGCATGTCCTTTCATGGCGATGACGCTGTTACGCAGCAGACGCGGACCAAGCAGATCCAGCCCGCTCAGCACGGTCTCGGCCTCCAGGAATTTCGATTGTTCCAGCAGCAGCCCGGCGAACGTGTACAGGCCATCGAGCGTCTTGTCGTGGGTCGGCCCATAGGCGCGCTCGAGCAGTTCCACGGCCAGACGCTGTTGTTCTTCGGCCGCCGGATAATCGCCGAGTCCGCCCAATCCCTGACCGATGGCCAGCCGGATCCGGCCTTCGCTGGCCGGATCGCCGCTGAAGCGCTCGCCGACACTGGCAGCCGCGTTCTTCAGCACGCGCAACATGGTTGGATCGGGATCGGTGTCGGTCTTCAAAGCGCCGGTGTTGGCCAGCACGTCCGAGTTCAGAAAATCATTGATGGCGTCGGTGCGCGCGCCGGCAATCTCGGCATCGCGATACAGCCACAAGCTCACGGCACAACCGACGGTAAGGGTGAACAAGGCCGCGGCAATCCACGGGCGCCGGGCGCGACTGCGTTGCAGAGCTTCGCTCGCTTGCTTGGCAGCAGCTTCGGCAGCCGATGCACGCTGCCGTTCCAGGCGACGTGCATCGATGTTCCGCAGCCGCTCGCCCAGTTCAGCGACGTTGGCGAGCCGTAGCGCTCGCTCGCCATCGGTGGCCGCAGCGATGTCTTCGCGCAATAGCTCGTCGGGCACGTCGCGCTCCCAGCCCGGCAGCATCGGCTTGCGCAGATCCGTCACGACCAGCTGATACAGGATCATCCCCAAGGCGAACAGATCGCTCTGCACCGTCGGCACCTGGCCGGCGAGCAATTCCGGCGCGAGATACAATGGCGTGCCGCTGGTGGAGTCGCCGAGTACGGCCTGTGTGTGCGTCAGGCCCAGGCGCGTGATGCCCATCTGCGCCAGACGTCCAGGTTCCAACAGACGGCCGCTGCCGAAATCGGTGAGCTGTATCTGCCAGCCGCCAGCGGGCCGTGCTGCGACCAGCACGTTGGCGGGTTTGAGATCCTTGTGCAGCACGCCTACGCTGTGAGCCGCTGCCACGGCGTCGGCAATCTGCAGGAACAGTTCGAGCCGCCCGGGCAACGGCATCTGGGCCAGTCGCCGTTCGGTTTCGGCCCATTCGAGCAGGTTCTGCCCGCCGTACTCGCATTCGAGAAAGAACGGCGGCACTTCGAAGTTCCAATCGACGATGCGCGCAAAGCCGGGATGCTCGCCCAGGCTGTCGCGCAGCACCCGAAAGAGCGTGGCCTCACGTTTCAGGGCGGCAAGCCGCTCCCCGTCCGGACTGAATTTGTAGACGCGCAGCTCCCGGGTCTTCGCATGCCGGGCGGTCCACACCTCGCTGCCGCTGGAACCTCCGATCGGCGCTTCCAGCACGAAATGTGCCCGCCCCGGCACGGCTCCGCCGCTCTTCAGATCCAGATTGCTGGCAAACGCACGTCCCACGGCAATGCGCTCCAGGGTTCCGACGAAGCGATAACCCACGCGCGGCTGGGTGTGGATGCGTTCGGCGTGCTCCGGACCGAGCGCGCTGCGCAATTTCGCGACGGCGTTCGCCAGGACGTTTTCGACCGTGGGACGCCCCTCCCACACCGTAGCCAGCAACTCGTCCTTGGTCACCACTTCGCCGGCATGCGCCAGCAGGTACGACAGGATCTCCAACGGCTTGCGCTGCACCTCGACCGGCTCGCCCGCCAGGCGCAGCTCGAACCGGGCCTGGTCGAACTCGCACTCGCCGAAGCGATAGCGGTACAGCGACGGCTTCGCCGTTGGCGGCGGCGTGCTCATCGGACCCTCTGCGTGTCGGCATCGACCATCTCAAGTCCTTGGTTAGTCAGTCTTATTTTTCAAGTTAGAGATTGGTTAGGAAGTCGTGAGGACTCCCTGCGCGGTGGTCCGGCCAACTCTCGCCGCAACCGAGCGCGGGGAAGTTTAGCCCAGCTTTTTCCGCCCGCCACATCGTAATCATTGCTGGGAGATCAAGGAGGCCGCCGTGATGCGCGACTCTCACAGGCAATGCCTGGCATTGACGGCTTGTGCGCTGCTGAGCGCCTGCGCCCGCGAGCCCTCCGAAGCCGAGATCCGACAAGCCACGCAAACCATGCTGACGAGCCGCTACGCCAATCCGTTCACGCAGCCGGCCACGGAGTTCGCCGGTTCCGCCCGGGCCATCGAGATTCGCCGGCTGCACAAGCTCGGCTGCCGCAAGTCCGTCGCGATGGACGGTTATCGCTGCGACATCGAGCTCGAAGTCAGCACTTTCGGCATGCCGCAGCAGGATCGCAGCAGCGTACGCATGGTGCGCGGCAAGGACGGTTGGGTGGCCCTGCGGCGCTAAAGCGAAGCCAGGAATTTTGTGGCCGGCGACGCCGGCCACGGTACGAGGAGTCTGCAAGAAATGATCGCAAGAATCGCAAGCCACGCCCTCCTGGCCGCGCTACTGGCATCGCTCGCCGCCTGCGGCAAAGCGCCGCCGAGCAGCGCGGGTTCGCCAAGCGCATCCGGCAAGACGGCAACGCCGGCCGCTGGGTCGGCCAGCGCCGAAGAAGTCGCCGAGGAAGCGCGCGGCAAGCTGCGCTGTCCGGCCAAGATCAAGATGCCGGCACGGGCCAACGCAGCACCGGTGGACGACGTGGTGGGTGTGCGTCCCGGCATGAGCTACGACGAAGCGACCAACGTCGTGCTGTGCACGCACGACCTGCTGGTTGCGCAGCCTGATACGTCGCGGCGCTTCAACATCAACACTTACGGCCAGACGCTACGCCAGGGATTCAGCGCCCGCTTCGCCGAGCCGCGCGTGCAGAGAACGTCCAAGCAGATCATGGAGGACATGCAGCGGGACTTCATGGCGCGCTCCAACAACGCAGTGCGCCAAGACATGAAGCCCGGGCAGTCCAAGTGGTATGTCAGCACCATGGGAACGCCGGGCGAGGAGCGCGTCATCGCCGTGGCCCGCGAGGAATGGTTCGAGGAAGGCAGCAACCCGACGCTCGACAGTGTCGAGCAGGCGTTACTACAAAAGTACGGCACCCCAACGCGCAGTACGCCTACGGGACAGGGCAAGCAATTGACATGGGCCTACGATCC
Source organism: Povalibacter sp. (assembly GCA_035556415.1). Lineage (GTDB taxonomy): Bacteria > Pseudomonadota > Gammaproteobacteria > Steroidobacterales > Steroidobacteraceae > Steroidobacter. The sequence continues at coordinate 10,730 of DATMEZ010000195.1, read as the reverse complement.
GTTCGGACGGCCCATCACGGAAACCTCATCGCTTTACAACAAGTGTCATGGCAGCGCCGACCCGGACGGCGGCACCAACTTCTCGCCGGATTGCGGCATCGTGGTCGCCGCCCAGGTGCAGGCGCTGCGTGAAAATCCCGGCCTGAGCCAGTTCCTGCAAGTCGGTGTGATCGATCAGGCCAATGGCTACGAAGCGATCACCGGCACCGAGCAGGCGCTGCAACAGCTCGATGAGCAGCGTAAGGCGCAGGAGCTCGAAGCCGCCAGCAAGAACGCCAAGAAGCCCAAGCTGTGAGCGAGCCCATGCACCGCCTGATTCTCCTCGCTGCAATCCTGGCCAGCGGCTGTTCGGATCCGCCTGCGGGCGCGGCATCCAGCGCAACCGCATCGGGTCCTGCGCAGGGCACTCGATCTGATTCCGCTACTGGCGTGGCGCAGGCGGACGCTTCGGGCAACGGCGCCGCTGCCGCTGCAACCGGCAACGTCCGCCCGGCCCTCAACGGACGCAAAGGCGAGATCGTCAATCCAGACGACAACACGGTGGTCTTCCTTTATTACGACCTCGCCGGCCTGACACCGCCGCTCGATCGCTGGGTCGAAGACGACAACCGAGTGACGTTTGCGCAGCCGATCGACAAGGCCGGGCTACGCACGGCGATCCGCGCCGAGCTCGAATCGGCCGCCGCTGCCGTGCACGACATCGGTTTCATCCGCCTCTCCATGAATGCCAGGCTGAGCGACTACGACCCGTCCTACGGCGAGTTTACGGTGGGCGCGTTGGCGCCCAGCTCGGTCGTTTCGTTCGACGCCTTCAAACAGAAGGTATCGCTGCGTTTCGGCAACGGCAGAACCGCCCAGATCTGGCGCGTGCCGCCGGACCAGGCACAGGCGGTGCGCGACAAGGTCGGCTACTTCAGCAACGTTTCGCTCGATGCGCTGCTGCGAATCACGAGCGTACAGCCCGGTCCATCGGGCGGCACCCTGACCACGGAAGTGGTCGAGTACGAATTGCGTGAGAACCAGCGCGGCATCGCCGTTGGCCGCGTTCGAGTCGAGTAGCGCTGAACTGCAATCCGGAGACTGTCATGAAATCCAACCATCGATTCCACTCGAGCCTCGCCCTGTCGCTGTTCGCGGCGCTGGGACTGTACGGCGCCTCGACACGAACCGCGACGGCGCAGAGTTGCTCACCGCAGCAGTTCTGCAGCGAGGTCGCGACGTTCGCCGCTTCCATCACCGATTTCCGGACCAGCGCTGCGGGTTCCTCGCGTCTGGCAACCGCGACGGTGCGCATCAGGAACAAGACGGACCGGCCGCTGGTGCTTGGCTACGTGCAAGGCTCCGGCGTCGTGATCGACGAATTGGGCAATCGCTATGCGATCGATACTCGGGATGCGAACAACGTGCGCGCCATCGGCATCATCACGCGCACCACGTTCGATCCGAAGTTCACCCTGCAACCGGGCGAGAGCAGCGATGCGCGTTTCCAGTTCAGCTGGTATGCCGGCAACAAGGTGATCGGCACGGTTTTCCAACTGGAAGCCACGCTTCGTGAGATCGACCCCGCGGCCGGCACGCAGCTGAAACTCGGCCGTGAGCACGTGGTGCAGTTCCATGCCCTGACCGACGGCGCACTGGCAGCAAAGGCCGAAACGCCGGAGCCTGCTGCGACTGCTGCTGCCTTGGCGGCGCCGGCACCCGAATCGACCGCCGCAACGGTAGTACCTGTTGTCGACGCGTGCGCATCGCAGCCGCGCTGCTATAACGCCGGTCCGTTCACGGCGCAGGTGACCCAGGTCACCACCAGCCAGTCCGGCAGCAGCCACCTGGTGCGCCTCAACATACGTTTCCACAATATCAGCACGCAACCGCTCATCCTGGGTTACACCCAGAGCTCGGGCACCATGATCGACAATTACGGCAACCGCTACACCATCGATTGGCGCTACCCCAACCACGTCACGGGCATCGGCCTGGTGACATCGGGCAAGGCCGATCCGCAGTTCGTGCTCAATCCCGGCGAGTCCCGCAATGCCGCTTTCGAGTACAGCCGCTACGTCGGCAAGACCGCCATCGGCACCGCGTTCAACCCGGACCTGGCAGTCGAACAGCTGCAGGTCCTGCCGAGCCAGCAGGTGCGCTCGATCCGCGAGTACAGCATCAACTATCCGAATCTCTCTGCCGGCACGCTGGTGGGCGACGGCAGCAACGCGCTGGAGAGCATCAACAACGTGAGCGAAGCCGGCCGGCAGCTGACCGAAGGCCTGAAGTCGCTGTTCAAGAAAAAGAACTGAACACACCGCAGCGCCTGCCAAACGTCAGTTCCGAGTCAGCCTTCTGGAGGAACGTATCCTTCGCAGTCAACGTGCGTGACGGGACTGCCTGCGATGGTTCACGCTCATCGATGGAGACAGTCATGAAAACGCTGACATCCAAACAGATCAGGCTGGCGTCGCTGACGGCGATGGCCCTTGGCGTGGGAGCTCTCGTCTCGACTTCTTCCCAGGCCGCCACTGTCGATCAGGAAACGAGCAGCATCACGGTGCATTACGGAGACCTGAATCTCTCCAAATCGCGGGACGTTAATACGCTGTACATCCGCCTGCGCGACTCCGCCAAGGACGTTTGCGGCGACGACGAAGCCATTACCGAGCTCTGGAAACTCGACGGCATCTCGCGCTGCGAACAGCAGGCCATCGCGAATGCCGTGGCCAAGGTCGATCACCCGAGGCTCACGGCGCTGTATGACGAGCGCTATCCACAAGAAGCGCTGGCGCCTGTCGCCATGAAGAGCCCGGTTCATGTGTCCACCGTGACGCTCGGCCTGTTGTCGGGCAACGAAAAGACGCAGGCGCTTTCGTGAGCGCAGCACGATCCCGGCCGGGCTGATGCCTTGCCGGGATCAGCCGCGCACCCGGCACCAGAGAAAAGGTGGCATATGAACGCTCTTCACACTGCACGTAGCTGCGTAGCGTTTGCGGTTCTTGCGATGATCCCGCTGGGCGCCTCATTCGCTGCGAACGTGCCTTTGACGTCCACGGCACAGATCCCGTTCGTCAACTTCGGCGGCATCCACGACTGGCAGGCCGACCGCGAGAAGGGCGTCTGGATCGAAGATGCCCACCACAAGTGGTACTACGCGACGCTGATGGGCCCGTGCCTGGGCCTGGATTTCGCGACTCACATCGGATTCGACACGCGCCCCGTCGACACTTTCGATCGCTTCAGCAAGATCGTCGTGCCCGGCTACGGCCGATGCGCGGTGCGGAATTTCACGGCGAGTGATCCGCCGCCCTCGAGGCAGCAGGCGGCGGCCAAGTAGTCGCAGATTCTCATCCGGGGTCCGCTCGGCTCGACACATGAACCGCAAGCGTTTCGACAGGCTGATGACGCGCGTGATCGTGATCATGGCGGCGACGCTGATCGGCATCGCGCTGATACTGGCCGTCCGGTCCATCGATCAGCCGGGCACGCTGCAATGGGCCCACACCTCGCCGGGTGGGCTCCTTTAAACAGTCGCTGGAAACAGGATCTCCATCGAAACGCCTTTACCGTCCGGGCCTGCGTCGATCGACATTCTGGCGCGGTGCAGCTGCGCAACTTCGTGCACGATCGCAAGACCCAGGCCGCTGCCGGTGCCCAGCGTATTGCTGGCGCGAAAGAATCGCTCCATGACCCGTTCGCGTTCCGCCGGAGGGATTCCGACTCCCGTATCGGTAACGCGCAGGTAAGGCAGGCCATCCTTCTGCCCACAGTGCACCGTCACCACTCCCCCTCTGGGCGTATAGGCGATCGCGTTGTTGACGAGATTGCCGAGTGCTTCGGCGAGTAGCCACTCCACACCCTGCACGGTTGCCGGCTCCATCTGCGCTCCCAGGTCGATTCCGGCGATGTCCGCCGATGCGATGCGTTCCGTGACGGCGTCTTCGACCAACCGTGGAAGATCGACCGCAACTCGTTCCCAATGGAGATGGGCTGCTTCTTCCGAGCGCGCCAAGGTCAGCAGTTGCTGCGTCGTACGCGAGAGATGCCGAGCACCGTCGAGTACTGCGAGCAACCGTTGCCGCAGCGCAGAGTCTCGCTCCTCGTTGCTCATCAACTCCAGTTGCGCGCAGATGCCGGTGAGCGGTGTACGCAGCTGATGGGCGGCGCTCTCGATGAAGCGGCGTTGTGCTTCGCTCGTCGTACGCACCGTGGCGAAGAGTCGATTCAGCGTCTGCACGACGCTGCGTATTTCCACTGGAACCGCCGTAACGGACAGCGCGGAAAGATCTTTCGGCGAACGTTTCTCGATCTGCGCTTCGACGTCGTGCAGGGGATTCATCGCGATACGCACGCCAAGCAGAATCATTGCGAGGATGACGCCGAACTCCCCGAGATCCACCGCCAGGGACGTTGAAAGAATGGTTGCGCGAACCCGATCACGCTTGCGCAGCGTTTCACCGACGGTGATCGTCACCGGGCCGCTGCCTTCTTGCGGCGTGAAGCTCACGAGACGAATCGGCTCGTCGCGATAGCGCGCATCGCCTCGACGGGTGGCCGCGGAATGGCGTGCCAGATCCGGCAGATCCCGGTCGCCTGCAACATAGCGGCCATCGCGCGTGGTGACCTTGAAATAGATCGAATCGTATTTGTCCTTGCGCAGCAGCGACACGGCTTCGGGTGGCAGAACCAGCAGCGGATTGCCATCCGCATCGCGGCGGACGTGATCGGCGATCGCCAGTGCCGAATCGAGCAGAGCCTGATCGTATAGGTCCCGAAAGGGCGCTCCCGACGTCAGATAGTCGGTCAGCGTACCGAGCGTGAGAATGCCGATCGCCGGCAGCAGCAGCAGGACCAGCAGGCGCCCGCGAATGGAGGGCGCAGTCTCCTCGTCAACCGTCTCGGTCCGTGGGTTCATCGATGCGATACCCCATGCCGCGCACCGCGCGTACCTGCGCAGCGTCGCCGAGTTTGTTGCGCAACCGGGACACGTAGACCTCGATTGCGTTGGGTGTGATCTCCTCGTCCCAGCCGGAAACGGCGCTCATGAGCCGGTCCTTCGAGACGATGCGCCCGGCACTGAGCATCAGGCATTCCAGAATCGACCATTCGCGATGCGTGAGATCGAGTGCCTGGCCGGCCACAGTGGCCCGCTTGTGGGCGAGCTCCAGCCGCAGCGATCCGAGTGTGAGCTCGGAGCTGGTGACCGCGTTCGAGCGGCGGATCAATGCACGGGCCCGGGCCAGCAGTTCGGGGATCTGGAAAGGCTTGGTGAGATAGTCGTCGGCACCGATGTCGAGGGCGTCGACGCGATCGGCCAGCCCGTCGCGGGCAGTCAACATGAGGATGGGAGTCGAAGTTCCCTGCTTGCGCAGGCTGCGCACGAGCTGCAGGCCGTCTTCCTTGGGCAGCCCGATGTCGCAGATCACCAGATCGAAGGTTTCCGCGTGCAAAGCGGACCGCGCCGCGTCCGTCGTACCCACGAGATCGGCTGCAAATCCACCGCTGCTGAGGCCACGTCGGACGGCGTCGCCGATGAGCGGATCATCTTCGACGATCAGCACTCTCATGCCCCAAGCCTAGCTCAGGGCATGGCAGCGGTGAATAGCGCTGCGCGATTCGGAGCCGTCGCAGCCGAACATCGAATCGGCGTGCTCAGCGCGCCGCCTGAGCAACCTCCGGTGCCGAGACTGAACTACGAGACTTGCGCGCCCTCGCCAACTGCACGCAATCACTACACGCGCTGTTAATCTCCCGTCTTCGACATCGACAACACCCGCGGACACTGCGACTGCGGACACCAGGTCGAGACGATGATGTGCCAACCCTCACATTTGACGTCGATGAACTCCTGCGCCGCGCCGCGGTTCACGTAGCACGGCGGCACGAGGGTTTTGCGCAGCGGGTAACCCTGGAACCTGCCGCCGTTGGCGACTGTCTGCACGACCTCGTAGGACAGCGCCAGCGATGTTCTTCCTTCGACCCGAACCGCAATCCGCTCGTCGCCGACGTCGACCAGCATTTCGCTCCATTCCCCCTGGCAATTCCACTCGCTTCGTTCGCGAGCGCACTGGACCATGTAGTGGACGGGGCTCCCCTTGAACGTGCCATGAGACGCGCAATGCACCTCTGCGACTGCTGGCACGCTGGCACCACGACCGTACGTATGGCCATCGAGCGTCTGCATTGCCAGGCCGTGCGGATCCTGGCAGGCCAGGCGCTCGATGATCGCGCGCTCCGACGTCTGGAGTTGCAGTGGGTGGGTCTCGGCGGGCACGGCGCCTGCCGCGAACAGCACCAGGGGAACTGCGATGAGCAGGAGCAAGGGATGGCGTCGCATGGCCCAGAGAATACCAATACCGGCGCCAGCTTTTGACTACCGCCACCTGCCCGCAGCGACGCAGGGAAAGCCAACCCCGGAAGCAGGCCAGGGCGAGGTTGACTTGGGACCGCCGCGAAGCCAACCTGCCGCCTTCCCTCAAGGAGACTCCCGTGAATCAGTTTCTGTACAACGCCGAAGAGCGCGACGACCGGCCGGAAAAGAGCGAGCGCCCCGAGCCGCTGACCGAGCAGCTTTCGTTCAAGTCGCGCTTCGTGCTGGTGTTCGGCGAGATCAATCACAGCGTCGCCCGCATCACCTGCGAACGGTTGATTGCGCTGGCGCAGCAATCCGACGCGCCGATCCGGATGCTGATCTCCTCGCCGGGCGGCCATGTCGAATCGGGTGATGCGATTCACGACGTGATCCGTTTCATCAACGCGCCCGTGACCACCATCGGCACCGGCTGGGTGGCCAGCGCCGGCACGCACATTTTCCTGGCGGCCGACAAAGAGCGCCGGGTGTGCCTGCCCAACACGCGCTTCATGATTCACCAGCCCAGCGGCGGCGCCGGCGGCCCGGCCACGGACATTGCGATTCAGGCCAGGGAAATCCTGCGCGCGCGCGAGCGCATCGCCCAGACCATCGCCAAGCAGACCGGCATGTCGCTCGATAAAGTACGGGTCGACGTGGATCGCGATTTCTGGATGAGCCCGCAGGAAGCCATCGAGTACGGCATCGTCTCGCGCGTGGTCGAGTCGTACAAGGACGTGAAGTAGTCGACCATGCCTTCCTTCGACATCGTCTCCGAGCTGAACGCCCACGAGGTCGCCAACGCGGTCGATCAGGCCAATCGCGAAGTCGGCACCCGTTTCGATTTCAAGGGCACCAACGCCAAGTACGAGTTGAACGAGTACGTGGTCACGCTGGTCGCGCAGGCGGACTTCCAGCTCAAGCAGATGCTGGACATCCTCAAGCTCAGGCTGAGCAAGCGCGGCATCGACATCGCCTGCATGAAGGTCGACGAGCCGGTGTTCAGCGGCCAGACCGCCAAGCAGGTCGCCACCCTGCGCGAAGGCATCGAAACCGAGCTGGGCAAGAAGATCCAGCGGCTGCTGAAGGATTCCAAGCTCAAGGTGCAGGCGGCGATCCAGGACAAGCAGGTGCGCGTCAGCGGCAAGAGCCGTGACGAGTTGCAGGAAGCGATTGCCCTGGTGCGCGGCGGCAAACTGGAATTGCCGCTGCAGTTCACCAACTTCCGCGACTGACCCATGCACTCTCGGCGTCGGCTTTCTCGACGCCGTGCACTTTCGCCAGCTCGGCACGTCGGCGCCTGCAAACCCGAAAGGGCGTGCGAATCAGCGGTTCTCCGCGCCGTACGCCTGCCATTCCTTGCCGACGATCAGCCGCGCGCCGCGGCTGAAGGTCATGTACGACCAGGCCCACTGGATCAGCACGATGATGCGGTTGCGAAAGCCGCTCAGCCGATAGATGTGGACGATCAGCCAGACCCACCAGGCGAACCAGCCGGACAGCTTCAGGCCGAAGATCTCGCAGATGGCGCGGCTGCGGCCGATCGTGGCGAGTTGACCGAGATCGTGATAGCGAAACGGAGTGCGCGGCTGGCCTTTCACGTCATTGACGATGGTCCGCGCCGCGTAGATTCCCTGCTGCATGGCGACCAGCGCCACACCCGGCAGGGGCTTGCCATCCGCGCCGGTGGATCGGGCGAGATCGCCGGCAATGAAAACTTCCCTGTGCCCGGCGATGGTCAGGTCCTCACCGACGATCACCCGGCCGACCTGATCGACCGGTGCGCCGAGCGTCTTGCCGACGTCAGCCGCGCGCACGCCAGCAGCCCACAGCACGGTGGATGAAGCGACCTGCTCGTTGCCGATCACGACGCCTTCGGCAGTGATGTTCGTTACCCGCGCCGCGGTCCACACTTGCACGCCAAGCGACTCGAGATCGCGCATGGCTCGCGCCGCCAGCTTGGCATCGAAGCTCGGAAGGATTCGCGGACCCGCCTCGACCAGGATGACGCGGGTCTGCCGCGGATCGATGCTGCGAAAATCTTTGGCGAGCGTGTAACGACTCATCTCGCCGATGGCGCCTGCGAGTTCGACGCCGGTAGGTCCGCCACCGACGACGACGAAAGTAAGATGGCGTCGGCGTACGTCGGGGCTGGTCTCGCGCTCGGCGGCTTCGAAAGCCTCCAGCACGCGCCGCCGGATCTCGGTGGCTTGCGGCAACGTCTTGAGGCCGGGTGCGTTCGGCTCCCACTCCTCATGACCGAAGTACGCATGCTGTGCGCCGCAGGCGAGCAGCAGGTAGTCGTAATCGAACTCGCCGGTGTCCGTAACCACTTTGCGCGCCTCGATGTCGACGCGGGTCACCGTCGCCTTGATCACGCGAACGTTGCTGCCGGAAAGCAGGCTGCGAATGGGGGCGGCAATTTCAGCGGGACTCAGCGCCGCCATTGCGACCTGGTACAGCAGCGGCTGGAACAGATGATGATTTTCGCGATCGATCACCGTGACGTCGAACTCGCGCTTGTTGCGCAAGCGCCGGGCCGCATTCAGGCCGGCAAAGCCGGCGCCGACGATGACGACCTTCTTCAAGCGTCCTCCCGGCCATCCCCGATGCGCTGCCGTGCCCATTCCAGCACCGGCTCGATGCGCGGCGAAATCAGCTTCTGAGCCAACTCGCCGTCCACCCAGCGATACTCGTTGTGCTCGGGCCGGCCGAGCTCGGCGATGACCGGCAGCGTCACTTCGATGGTGCGAGTGCGAGCCAGATAGTAGCGGGCGACCTTGCCGCGGCTGTAGGGGCCGGTTTCGATGTGCTCCTGGCCCCAGGCGAATTCGAGATCCTCGATCAGCGATTCTTCGCGGACTTCACGGATGGCGGCGGCCAGCGGCTCTTCGCCCGCTTCGACCATGCCCTTGGGGAAGTCCCAGTGATTGAAGGCGCGCAACAACAGAAAACGCCAGCCTTCGGCGCTCTCGCGCACGACGACCACACCGGCTGACAATCTCGTGGGACGAGGCGACATGCAGGCAAGTATAGCCAAGCTGGTTGCGTGGCTGGCGGATTGAAGGAATGCGACCACCGGTACCGCCCGAGTCCACAAAGGCCCGAGCCTCGACGCCGGTTCGCCCGGTGCCGAGGCCCTGGTCATGTCGCTTGCTGAGTCGAGCGCTTACGCCGCTGCCTGATATTCCAGTACCCCGGCGACGGCGTGGATCACGGAGGCGATGCGCACGGCGCTCTGGATCGCCTCGCGGCTGACTGCGCCTTCACGCAGCTTGCGCTCGTGCGAGGTGATGCACATGCCGCAGCCGTTGACGGCCGAAACCGCCAGCGACAGCAACTCGAAGTCCAGCTTGTCGATGCCGGGATTGCCGATGATGTTCATGCGCAGACGCGCCGGCATGGTCTGGTACTCGCCGTCCTCGACCAGGTGCAGAAAGCGGTAGTACACGTTGTTCATGCCCATGATCGCGGCAGCGGCGCGGGCCGCACCCACGTGTGCGTCGTCCAGGCGCGGCTTCGCCCAGGCCTCGATGCCCTGCGTCAGCTGCGGGTTGCGCGCAGCGATCGCAGTCGACAGCGCCACGGCCGCAATCTGCTTCTCGGTCAGGCCCGGTGCACCCTGCGGGGTGAGCACGCTGCCCAGGTTGAGCTTCAGATCCCGCGCATAGTCGGGCAATTGGTCGCGAATGATGTCGAGAGACATGGAACCACTCCTTAAATAAAGCCGCATCGATCCGGTGGGTCGGTGCGAGCCGGATGGCCGGCCCGCACCGCCCGTACGCTTCGGGTGCGAATCAGGCAGCCTTCAGCGTGTCCTCGCCCTTCTTCCAGTTGCAGGGGCACAGCTCGTCCGTCTGCAGTGCATCCAGCACGCGCAGCACTTCTTCAGGGCTGCGGCCGACGTTCAGGTCGGTGACGTAGACGAAGCGGATCACGCCCTCGGGGTCGACCACGAACGTTGCACGTTGCGCCACGCCGGCTTCCGGATCCAGAACGCCGAGCGCGCTGGAGAGCTCACGCTTGATGTCCGAGAGCATCGGGAACGGCAGGTCGCGCAGCTCCTCCTTGTCCTTGCGCCAGGCAAGGTGCACGAACTCGGAGTCGATGCTCACGCCGTAGACCACGGCGTCGCGGTCAGCGAACTCGCGGTTGAGCTTGCCGAACGCGGCGATTTCGGTCGGGCACACGAAGGTGAAGTCCTTCGGCCAGAAGAACACGATCTTCCACCTGCCCGGATTGCTGTCCTGGGTGAACGGCTGAAAAGCGTTCGCCAGATCGTTCGAGACGACGCCGGTCAGCGAGAACTGCGGAAATTTCTGTCCAAGACCCAACATGTAGAGACCTCCTCAAATAGGCGCGCGGCACTTCAACGGCTTGACGGCGCGGATAGCGA
>DATMEZ010000194.1:0-6409 GCA_035556415.1 Povalibacter sp. | reverse complement strand
CGCGATTCCTGTTGCCGCGGCTGATCGATCCTTCCGGCCGCGATCTCGGCGATTCGGAATTCCTCGGGCGACTGTGGCGACGCATCGCCAGCCTGCCGCGGCCGCGTTGGGCCGGCGTCGTTCTCGTCATCCTGTGTGTTGCGATCACGGCGCTGGTGCCCGGACCGATGTGGGAGAACGATCTCAGCAAGCTGACGCCGGTGCCGCACGATCTGCTGATGCGCGATCAGGAGCTGCGAGCGCAGCTCGGCACACCGGATCTGCGTTACATGCTGGTCATCGAAGCGCCTAATGACGAAGCTGCGCTGACCAGGCTCCAATCGCTCGATCCACAGCTCGAACGACTGAAGCAGCGCGGCGCCATCAGCGGCTACGACCATGCGGCGCGCTACGTGCCCACCGCCGACCGGCAGATCGCACGACAGAAGAAGCTGCCGGACGCAGCGACCTTGCAGCAATCGCTGGATCGCGCACTGGCCGATACGCCGTTTCGCTCCGACGTGTTCGAGCCCTTCATCCGCGATGTCGAACAGGCGCGCAAGCTGCCACCGCTGTCTGTCCATGCGCTGCGACAGTCCCCGCTCGGCTCCGGTCTCGACATGCTGCTGACTGAGCATGAGAATAAAGTCACGGCGCTGGTTACATTCGCCGGTGTCAACGACACGGCCGCCCTGCAACAGTTTGCCAGCTCGGCCGGCCCCGGCGTGCTGCTGCTGGATCTCAAGTCGGCCTCCGAGTCGCTGGTCGAACAACAGCGGACCCGGCTGCTGTGGAGTCTCGGCGCGGCAGCCCTGCTGTTGATCGGGGTGATCGCAATCTCCCTGCGCGATCGCCGGCGCGTGCTGCGGGTGCTTGCGCCCATGGCGCTTACGACATTGATCCTGATCGCGACACTGCACGGCGCAGGCGTGCCGATGACCCTGTTCCATCTGATCGCACTGATCCTCGCCGCCGGCCTGGGCCTGGATTACGCACTGTTCTTCGAGCACGCCGCCGAGGACCCACATGAGCAACGCCGGACGCTGCACGCGGTACTGGTGTGCTCGTGTTCGACACTGATGGTCTTCGCGCTGCTCGCCGCATCGAACCTGCCGGTGCTGCGGGCCATCGGCCTCACCGTATCGCTCGGCGTGATTTCGAACTTCCTGCTGGCGCTGCTGCTGACTCGGGAGACGGGAACCGGCACGCCAGCATTGCCGGTCGCCGCTGGCACACCCGCACCGGGTTCGAACCTGGCTGAGCCAGTCGATACGAAGCGGCTGAGTGCGCAGGTGCCGACATCAGAACGCCACGACCAGCGTCCGTCGCTGGCCGCCACCTCCACGGACCAGGAACAGCCACCCATCTCCAGCCTCGTCCCGCACCAGGGCTCGATGTGCCTGCTGGAACGGGTCATCGACTGGAACGACGACAGCATCCGTATCGAAACCGACACGCATCGCTCACCGTCCAACCCGTTGCGATCCGACCAGCAGCTGCGTGCGGTTCATCTATGCGAATACGGTGCGCAGGCCATGGCGGTTCACGGCGCGCTGAAGTCGCGTTCTCGTGGAGAGACGGCAGCGCCGGGAATGCTCGTATCGCTGCGATCGGTTTCGTTCCACTGCGATCGCATCGACGACCTGAAGGAGAGTCTGCGGGTGGAAGCCACCTGTTTGCAGGCCGGTGCGGGTAGCCTGCAGTACTCGTTCCGCATCTCGCATGCCGGGGCGCTGCTTGCGGAAGGCCGGGCGGCGGTAGTGCTGGAACGCTAGGGAAGGTCCGACTGCTCGTCTTTCGTCATTCCCGCGTATGCGGGAGTCCATCCTGATTGACCAGCTGGACTTCCGCCCCATCTGCGCGGGGGCAGACCCCGTGCGGCAGCGACGAGCAAATCAGAGGCCCTTAGCGTCGCTTGCCGATCGTCGCGCCGAACTCCTCCTGCTCCGTCTCGCGCCCCGCGAACAACGTCAGCAGCGGACCCGTCATGATCGTCGTGATCAGCGCCATCACCATCAGCATGGTGAACAGCTCGTTGCTGATGACGCCGATGTCCAGCCCGACCTTGATGACGATCAGCTCCATCAGGCCGCGCGCGTTCATCAACGAACCGACCGCAAACGAGAGGCGCCAGGGCTGGCCGGAGATTCGCGCTCCCAAGGCGCCGCCGAAAATCTTTCCGAATACCGCCGCCGCCAGAATGAGCATCAACGCGCCGAAGCCCGCACCGACGAAGGCGCCAGCAGTGGTGTTCAGGCCGGCAAGCGCAAAGAAGATCGGCATCATCACGATGAGCGCGACGTGTTCGATACGTTCGATGAGCGAGACAAGCAGCCGGTCATCGCGTGGCAGGCTCACACCGAACAGAAAGGCACCGAACACGGCATGCACGCCGAGAATCTCGGTGACGTAGGCGCATCCGAACGCGCCGATCAGCAGGATCGCAAGCAGCGAGCCCTCCGGCCGACCATCCGAAGCAAAACGCGCGAGCAGGCTCGCCACGACAGGCCGCACCACGAAGAAAAGGATCAGCGCCAGCGCCGCCAGCCCAGCCACGGTTCGCGAGAACTGGCTCCAGTCACGGCCGCTGCCGGCGAGCACGACGACGAGCGCCAGCATGATCCACGCCAGCGCGTCGGCCACGGCGGCACCCGTGAGCGAAAGACGACCCACGGTGGTGCTGGTTGCCTTGCGATCCTTGAGAATGCGCGCCATCACCGGGAAAGCGGTGATCGACATGGCCGATGCCATGAACAGCGCGAACGGCCAGAAAGTCACGCCGGCCGGCGCCAGCTCCTGGTGAACCAGCGCCGCCACGCCCAGGCCCAGCAGCATCGGCACCAGCACGGACAGGCTGCCGATCCAGCTCGCCGAGACCAGCTGCTGGCGCACGCCCATCGGCAGGCGCAGCTCCGCACCGACGATGAACATGAACAGCACCAGCCCGAGCTCGGACAAGCCGTTGAGCGCGCCCAGGCTGCCCTTGGCGAAGATGTCCGCGTGCAGCTCGGGTGCGAAAAAGCCGAACACGATCGGTCCAAGCACGATGCCGGCGGCCATCTCGCCGATCACCGCCGGCTGACCGAGATAACGCAGGAGTAGCCCGAGCACGCGCGCCGTGGTCAGGATGACGACGAGCTGCAGCAGCAATGGAGAGTGACCCATCAGGCGGCCTCGTCGAACAGCAGCGCGCCAAGACTTCCGGCTTCAACGCCGCTCAGGAACTTGCGTACCTCGTCGGCCTTCAGCTCAGGGCACTGTGCGCAGGCGCGCTCGACGATCTGCATGGCCAGCGTCCTGAGTAACGCCACATGTTCTTTGATCCGCATCCGGAAGCCGGCATCGTCGAGGACATCGCGCAAGCCGCGGTTCAGCTCGGCGAACCAGGGCAGCGAGGCCTGGTCGAGCATCTCCCGGCCGGTGTGCTTCGGCGTGAGCTTCGACCATTCGCGCAGGAAATCCTGCATCGCCCGGTTCAACGCCTTGGCCAGCTCCAGCTCTGCGGACAGCCGGCCGAGATTGTTCAGATCGGTGAGCCGCTGCTGGAAGAACAGCTGGCAGAGAATGCCCCAATAGTAGGTGTAATCCCAGATCACCTTCACCGGCATGGCCTGCGGATCGCCGAACAGTGCGTATTGGTCCTTATAGAGCGACAGCGTGCTTTCGTAGAACGAGAAGTACAGCTGCTGATAAACGCCGGCACGCGCGCCAACGTGCTCCGATTGCAGATCGCGCGCGATCAGATCCGTGATGTAGGTGTTGCTGATCGCGATGAAGTCGCTGCCCGGCGAATAGAACGGATCCAGGAACACGCCCGCCTCGCCGGTCAGCGCCCAGCGATCGTCGCCCGAGAACACCTGTTTGCAGCCGTAGGAGAAATTGCGCAGGAAACAGAAATCCTGCAGCAGATGCTTCCTGGCTTCGATCTGCCGCGCCAGCTGCGGCTGGAATCTGTGGAACCATTCGAGTGCTTTCTCGAAGCTGTTCATGGTTTCCAGCGGATGCGTGTGGGCGTCGCAGACGATGCCGACCGAATGCGAGCCGGAGGCGAGCGGAATCAGCCAGGCCCAGTAACCTTCGCCGCACAGGTGGTTGGTCGACAGCCAACGATACGGCGGATCGCAGCGCGTCAACCATTGCTGGTCGGTCGACCACGCGTCGATGTCGATCCGCTCACCGATGCGGAACCAGACCGCGTTCGCATCGTGCGCATTGTCCTGCGCCAGGCCCAGCTTGCGTTTGATCAGGCCGGCACGACCGGAAGCGTCGATGATCCAGCGGGCGCTGACCTGCTGCGCCTGGCCCTCGGCCTCGTAGCGCACTCCATGGGCAGCGCCGTTCTTGCCCAGATCGATGGCGCGCACCGTCGCGCCGTGAACGAACTTCACACCGAGGCTCTGCGCCTGCTCGCCCAGGTAATTCTCGAAGATACCGCGATCGATCTGGTAGCTCGGCGTGTTCAGGTAGCGGCTGGCGCCCATCTCGGTCACGTTCTCGATGTCGCCGCGCGGCTGCGTATAGAAGAAGAAACGAAAGCCGAACTTGCGCAGCTGGCACTCGTCCAGGTGCTGCTTCAGGCCGAGCACGGTGTCGAAATAGTGAGCACCGATCTCCACCGACGACTCGCCCACCTTGTGGGCCGCCGCCGGCACCGGATGTTTGCGGCGCTCCAGCACCAGCACGTCGAGCGCCGGGAATTTCTGCTTGAGCTGCAAGGACAGCGTCAGCCCGGCGAGGCCGCCGCCGAGAATCACGACTTCATGCCGATACGATGCGGGGCCGTTCATGGTGAGTCCTTGCGCATCCTTGAGGCTGCGCGTTCGGGGCTCAACTCGTGCGCACGTGCAAAGACATGCGGTCGCTGAGCTGAAACGCGGTGGTCGAAGCATCATCCGCTGCCAGCGCCTCGAACAGCGGCAGGCAGGGAGCCAGGGCATTGTCGCCGACGAGTGTTGCAGCAGTGGATCGTGCCGGCGTCGAGACCGGAGAATTGCCGTCCTCGACCCGCAATGCAAGATTGCGTCCGCCGTGACCCGCGGCCGCAGGGGCCAGGACCAGCGCTGCACCGAGCAGGCCGCGACTGGGAGCAATCGTGCCCAGCGGCCCCTTGGCTTCGATGTCGAATGCCACGTACAGGACCGGCCGATTCTCACAAGCCACCTGGGTCACGGCTTCGAGAAGCCCGACACCGAAGGTGTACTGGAATGCACTCAGGGCGGTATAGGGCGCGTAACTGCCCGCTCCGATACTCCAGTATCCCGCCGCCGCGTTGTGCACCGAGTTGTGGAACTTGACCGGCGAGATCAGCGTCGGCGTCGCGGCCAGCGTCGCACACATGTAATCGCTGATGGCGAGATCGCCGTGCGTGGATGCGAACACCGAAGGCAGATCGGACGGGGCGCGACCGGCCGACTCGCAGGCTTTGGATGCGACTTCCAAGGCAACCGCGACGGCATCGGGCGCACGGCGCCGCTCGGTCGGCGCGAGCATCGTTGGCGCCGGTCTTACGGAGGCAATGTCGGGCGCTGGCTGTTCGCCGCGAATCACTGCGCGAGCGATGTTCCAGCCCGGCAACCGTGAGGCCCAGAAGCCGATGCCCTCGACACGAACCGGTGGCAACTCAATGCTCATGGCGACTCATCACGTGAGAACGCAAGCACGCAATTGCTGCCGCCGAAACCGAACGAAAAGCTCAGCGCGCGGCGCGCTGCTCGCTGCGTATTTTCGCAACGGATCTGCGGCCCGCAGGCAGGATCGAGCGACTCGCTGTTGAGCGTTCCCGGCAGCAGTCCATGTTCGAGCGCCAGCAGTGTGATGCCGGCTTCGACGATGCCCGCTGCGCCTAGCGTGTGGCCGGTCCAGCCCTTGGTGGAGCTGGCGACGGTGCTGCCCGGGAAGAGGTCGGCCACCAGCCGCGCCTCCACTTCGTCGTTCTTCTGGCTGGCCGTGCCATGCAGGTTGATGTAGTCGATATCGCGCGGCGCGATACCGGCACGCTCGAGCGCATCCGTCAGCGCCGCACGCGCGCCGAGACCTTCGGGATGCGGCGTGGACATGTGGTGGGCATCGCTCGATTCGCCGTAGCCGATCAGCCAAGGGCCGGGACCCGCGTCGCGCTCCAGCAAGGCGAAACCGGCAGCCTCACCGAGATTGATGCCACGCCGTTGCACGTCGAACGGCCGGCACGGCTGCGGCGACACCAGTTCGAGCGAGTTGAAGCCGAACAGGACGCTGCCGCACAGCGTATCGACGCCACCGACCACGGCCGCGTCCGCAAGCCCGCTGCGCATGAGCCGTTCGGCCTGCGCGAAAACCTTGGCGCTCGACGAGCAGGCGGTCGCCACCGTGACGTTGATGCCGCTCAATCCAAGTGCGTGCTGCACGAAATCGCCGAGCGAATGCGGTGTGTGAATGATGGGCCGGCGCAGAT
>DATMEZ010000193.1:0-5804 GCA_035556415.1 Povalibacter sp. | reverse complement strand
GTCGACAGCACGATGTGGGCGGTGATCTCCCAGCTGTAACGCTCGACCGCGAAACTGCGGGCCCCTTCATCCGTCGTCGCGGCGACGATACCGGCAACCACGGTCAGCACCGCGCCGATGCCGGCGAAGCGCGGGCGGCGCCAGGAGAGCAGCAGCGCGATCAATCCCACCAGCCAGCCGATGACCGACGCCGTTTCGGCTGCCGTGAACGCCAGTTCCGGCCGCGAAGACAGTGCGTTCCAGAGCAGAGCCGCGTGCATTGCCACCGCGAGCGCACCCAGCGCCAACCCCGCGACGCGCTGTCCGCGTGCCGCATTGCCTTCAGCACGGTACACACTGGAAGCAAGCCACGCGGCACAGGCCAGGTAACAGGCGAGGACGACGATGGACAGCACGGGGGTTGAGGTCTCACTGCGAAGGCTACAGGCAAGAGGCTACAGGCAATGGCGGGCTGCCGGCTAGGGATCCGTCGCGCAAGCCATCGGTCGCCGCCGAGGCACCATGAGCGACGGGCTGCACCCTTGGCTTCGACTGCGTCATTCCCGCATGGGCGGCAATCCAGCGCCTTCCACGGACAGGGATCCGCGCCTGCGTAGGGATGACTCTCCGGCGGGCAGCCTGTAGCCTGTCGGCCCCGATTTCCGAACGCTTCCTTTTCATGTTCGACAAGCTGACTGAACGCCTGCAGGGCGTGATCGAGAACCTGCGTGGCCGTGGCCGCCTGACCGAGGAAAACATCGGCGACACCCTGCGCCAGGTGCGCATGGCGCTGCTGGAGGCCGACGTCGCGCTGCCGGTGGTCAAGACCTTCATCGAGGCCATCCGCGGCAAGGTGGTGGGCCAGGAGATCGAGAAGAGCCTGACGCCCGGCCAGTCGCTGGTGCGCATCATCCATGAAGAGCTGATTGCGCTGATGGGCGCCGGCGTGCGGCCCATCAATCTGCGGGCGCAGCCGCCGGTGGTGATTCTGCTGGCCGGCTTGCAGGGCGCGGGCAAGACCACCTCGGCGGCGAAGCTGGCCAAGTGGCTCAAGGAGAACGAGAAGAAGCGGGTGCTGCTGGCCAGTACCGACGTTTACCGGCCTGCCGCCATCCTGCAGCTGGAGCGCCTGGCGCAGCAGCTGGACGTCGGGTTCTATCCTTCCGATCCGAAAAAGCCGGCGCTGACGCTGGCGCGCGAGGCGCTGGAGGAAGCGCGGCGCTCGCTCTATGACGTGCTGATCGTCGACACCGCCGGCCGCCTGCACGTCGACGACGACATGATGGTGGAGATCCGCGAGATCAGCGCCGCCGTCAATCCGACCGAGACCCTGTTCGTGGTCGACAGCATGGCCGGCCAGGATGCGGTCAACGCAGCGCGGGCGTTCGGCAATGCGCTGACGCTCACCGGCGTGGTGCTGACCAAGACCGACGGCGACGCCCGCGGCGGTGCCGCCCTGTCGGTGCGGCAGATCACCGGCCAGCCGATCCTGTTCATGGGCACCGGCGAGAAGACCGAGGCGCTGGAGCCGTTCCGGGCCGAGCAGGTGGCCTCGCGCATCCTGGGCATGGGCGACGTGCTGGCACTGGTCGAGAACGTCACCCGCAACGTCGATCGCGAGCAGGCCGAGAAGCTGGCCCGCAAGCTCAAGAAGGGCAAGGATTTCGACCTGGAGGACCTGCACGACCAGTTGCAGCAGGTGGAAAAGATGGGCGGCGTGTCGGCGCTGATGGACAAGCTGCCGGCGCACCTGGTCGCCAAGGCCGGCGCCATGAACCCGGCCGGCAACGAGAAGGAGATCAAGCGCCAGGTGGCCATCATCCGTTCCATGACCCCCAAGGAGCGGCGTTTCCCCAAGAGCATCGACGCCTCGCGCAAGCGCCGGATCGCTGCCGGCTCCGGCGTGCACGTCTCGGAAATCAATAAGCTGCTGAAAAATTACCTTCAGATGCAGAAGGTTATGAAGACCATGTCGAAGGCCGGCGGGTTGGGCAAGATGCTGCGGGCGTTCGGCGGACGGCTGCCGGGCATGTAAGGGGCCTGGGCGCCGGCGGCGCGCCTGATCCCGGTTTCCGGCCCGGACCGCGCAGGGGCAGGCAGCGGACGCATAACCCTTTCACTTCCCGTCGCTTTTCAGTACCATTCGCGCCCTTTTCCGGGGCTCGCGCCCTTCGACTCAAGCGATTTTCGAGGCTTTCAGCATGGTTACGATTCGGCTCTCGCGCCGTGGCGCCAAGAAGCATCCCTTCTATCACATCATGGTCACGGACAGCCGCAAGCGGCAGGGCGGTCCGTCGCTGGAGCAGGTGGGCTTTTTCAACCCGATCGCCACCGGCAAGGAAGTGCGCCTGCAGGTCGATCTGGCGCGCGTCGACTACTGGCTGGGCAAGGGTGCCAAGCCGTCCGAGCGCGTTGCGGAGCTGGTTTCCAAGCAGCGCAAGGTCGCTGCCTGAGATCCGTCGGGCCCGCAGCCGATGCGGCTGACGGGACTTGAAGGATTCGATGGCCCTGACCGCGACCCTGGAGACGATTGCGCCCGTGACGACGCCGGCCTCAGCCTCGGACCGGGTCGTCGTATTGGGCAAGATCGCCGGGACCTTCGGGGTCAAGGGCTGGATCAAGGTCAAGTCGTTCACCGAGCCGGTCGAGAACATTCTCGACTATCCGGTCTGGCAGCTCGGCCGTCCCGGCCAGTGGACGCCGGTCGAGGTCGAAGCGGGGCGGGTGACGGACAAGGGCGTGCTGGCCAAGCTCGCCGGGCTGGAATCGCCCGAGGAAGCGCGGCTCAAGGTCGGCTTCGAGCTGGGCGTGTGGCGCAGCGAGATGCCGGCGCCGGCGCCGGGAGAGTATTACTGGGCCGACCTGGAGGGTCTGCAGGCCGTGTCCGCCAGCGGTGAAGCGCTGGGCAAGGTCGATCACTTCCGGTCGACGCCGGGCGGCACGTTGATGATCGTCCAGGGCGAGCGGGAGCATTGGATTCCGTTCGTCAAGGACCGGATCGTGAAGGTCGAGCTGGATGCCGGGCGCATCGTGCTCGACTGGTCGGCGGACTGGTGAGGGTATTGCAGGAGTCGCGGGCATGCGCATCGAAGTGGTGACGCTGTTCCCGGACTTCGTCAGTGAAGCCGTCCGCGTTGGAGTACTGGGCCGCGCGATCGAGCGGGGGCAGGTCGCAGTGACCGCTACCACGCCGCGCGAGTTCGCCGAGGACGTGCATCGCACCGTCGATGACCGCCCTTATGGCGGCGGGCCCGGGATGGTGTTGAAGATCGAGCCGACGCGCACCGCATTGCGGGCCGCGAAGGCGAGATTGCCGGCAGGCAGCCGCAGTATTTATCTGGCGGCCGACGGCGCGACGCTCACGCAGGCCAAGGCCCGCGAGCTGTCGCAGTTGCCGGGGCTGCTGTTGCTGGCGGGTCGCTACGAAGGCGTGGATGAGCGCCTGCTGGCGAGCGAGATCGATGAGAGCGTGTCGATCGGCGATTACGTGCTGTCGGGCGGTGAGCTGCCCGCGCTGGTGCTGATCGATACGGTGGTGCGGCTGTTGCCGGGCGTGCTCGGCGACGAAGCGTCGGCGCAGCAGGATTCGTTCGTCGACGGTCTGCTGGACTGGCCGCACTACACGCGCCCGGAAGTGTTCGAGGACGCGGCGGTGCCGGAAGTGCTGTTGAGCGGCAATCACGCCGCGATCCAGCGCTGGCGGACCAAGCAGGCGCTGGGGCGAACCTGGCAGCGGCGGCCGGATCTGCTGGGAAAACTCCAGCTGACCAAGGAGCAGCGCAGGCTGCTGGACGAGTTTGTGGCGGAGCGCGCAGCGCGCGATCCGCAGGTAGAGAGCTGAATTGCGGTTTTTGAAAAGTTAAGGCAAGCGGTGCAACCATGAGCAACATCATTGAAACGCTCGAGCGCGAAGCGTCAGGCCGAACGATTCCGGATTTCTCGCCGGGCGACACGGTGGTGGTCCAAGTGAAGGTGAAGGAAGGCGAACGCGAGCGCGTGCAGGCGTACGAAGGCGTCGTGATCGCACGTCGCAACCGCGGCCTGAACTCCTCCTTCACGGTGCGCAAGATTTCCCATGGCGAAGGTGTGGAGCGTGTGTTCCAGTGCCACAGCCCGTCCATCGGCTCGATCAGCGTCAAGCGTCGCGGCAACGTCCGTCGCGCCAAGCTGTACTACCTGCGCAACCTGACCGGCAAGGCGGCGCGCATCGAGGAAAAGATCTAAGTCGGGCGTTCGTACGCCTGCGACTGATGCGGGGCGCGACGGCGGATATCGCCGTCGCGCCCTTTTTCATTTCTATGGACCTCTCTGCCGGCAATTCCGGCGTTCGTTGCCGGATGAGGCGGCGCTCGCTCGTTGCCGCGCCATCGTCAATTCTGGATGGCGATGCTGCGCGGCTCCCGCGTACACTCAGGCGTCGAGTTTTCCCTCCGACGAATGCCTACGCCTGTGTAGCCCGTCGCCACACTTGTAAAGGAGCTCCCCATGCCCCGAGCCGCCTCTCGTGTCGTTCGTGACGGATTGATTGCCGCGATTGCCGCTTGCACCTTCGGCGCCGGCAGCCTCGCGGTCGCCAGCAATGCGACCGACAAGGTCCTGGCCAACGTCAAGCTGCCGCCGGGCTTCAAGCTCGAGGTGTACGCCGACAACGTGCCGTCGGCGCGCTCGATGGCGATGGGGGCCAAGGGAACGCTGTTCGTCGGTACGCGACGCACGCAGGTCTATGCCATCAGCGGCAAACCGGGGAGCGGCGAGAAGCCCACGGTTCGTGTCATCGCCGAGAAGCTCAACCTGCCCAATGGCGTCGCTTTCCGCGACGGCGCGCTGTACGTCGCCGAGGTCAGCCGCATCCTGCGCTACGACGCCATCGAATCCTCGCTCGACGACGTGGCGCAGCCGAAAGTGGTGCGCGACGACTTTCCGAAGGATGGCCACCACGGCTGGAAGTACATTGCCTTCGGCCCGGACGGCAAGTTGTATGTACCCATCGGCGCGCCCTGCAACATCTGCGACAAGCCCGGCTATGCCGTCATCACGCGCATGAACCCGGACGGATCGGATCGCGAAGTCTTCGCACGCGGCATTCGCAACACGGTGGGCTTCACCTGGCATCCGACCACCCAGCAGCTGTGGTTCACCGACAATGGCCGTGACCATCTCGGCGAAGACGTGCCGCCCTGCGAGCTCAACAGCGCGCCGCGCGCCGGCCTGGATTTCGGCTTCCCGTACTGTCATGGCAAGGACATCAAGGATCCGGAGTTCGGCAGCCTCGGCGACTGCAGCAAGATCACGCCGCCGGTGCAGACGCTCGGTGCACACGTCGCGCCGCTCGGGGTGAAGTTCTACACCGGCAGCACCTTTCCGCAGACGTACCGCGACCGCGTGTTCATCGCCGAGCACGGTTCGTGGAATCGCAAGGAAAAGAACGGCTATCGCATCACCACGGTCACGCTGAACGGCAACCAGGCCGTGAAGTACGAGCCGTTCATCACCGGCTTCAACCGCGGCGACGAAGTGTTCGGCCGGCCCGTGGATCTGCTGATGCTGGAAGACGGCTCGTTCCTGATCTCCGACGATCAGGCGGGCGCCATTTATCGCCTGAGCTACACCGGCTGAAAGGCCGCGCGCTTCGAGTTTGCCCAAGGCCTGACGGGAATTTTATGAAGACTGTCGCGACGATTTTCTCTTTCCTGTGGCACTCGCTGGATGCATTGCGCAAGGTGCTGCACCTGGTCGTGCTGCTGGTCGTGTTCGCGGTGGTCATCGTGGTGCTCTCGCCGAGGATTCCCATCGTGCCGCGCACCGCGGCGCTGGTCATCGCGCCG
>DATMEZ010000192.1:0-2350 GCA_035556415.1 Povalibacter sp. | reverse complement strand
TCGATGCCGGACGGGCGTCGGGGAGCGAGGTGATGTAGGCGACAACGTTGCGGATCGCGGCGTCGTCTGCCAGCGTCTGCGCGAACGGAATCATCTGCTTGGCGTACACGTCCTTTTCGTGGGTGCCGCGGATGCCTTCCTTGAAATCTTTCAATTGCCGCGCGAGGTACCAGCCCGCCTGCCCGGCCAGCTTCGGCGCATTCAGCTGGCGATTGCCTTCGGCCTGCGCGCCATGACAGGCGGTGCAGGTCGCGAACAGCGCTTGGCCCGCTGTCGCATCGCCGGCGGTCAATTCACGGGTCTGCTGGTAGGTGGGCTGGTTGGCCAGCCACTGGTCGAACGCCGCCTGCTCATCGACGACCACGCGGCCGCGCATCGCAAAGTGCGCCATGCCGCACAACTGTTCGCACAGCACGTCGAAAGCGCCGGTGCGGGTCGGCGTCACCCAGAAGTAGGTGACCATGCCCGGCACCATGTCCATCTTCACGCGGAACTGCGGCACCGCGAACTGATGGTTCACGTCCTTGGCGCGCAGCGCGATCTTCACCGGCTTGTCGAGCGGCAGGTGCAGCTCGGGGCTGGCTACCAGGATGTCGTCGTGCCCCTTGGTGTCCTGCGGCTGCATGCCGAACGGATTGTCGACGCTGATCAGGCGGACGTCGGTGGCGCCGAGCTCGCCGTCCTTGCCGGGGAAGCGATAGCTCCAGGCCCATTGTTGACCCAGCACTTCGACCACCGCGGCATCGTCCGGCACGGTCACGAACTTGGCCCACACTGCCAGGCCCGGCGCCAGCATGGCGGCGATGCCCACCGAGGTGACGACTGTCAGCCATCCTTCGAGCTTCTTGTTCTCCGGCTCGTAGTGCGCCTTCTCGCCGCCCTGGCGATGGCGGTAGCGGATGATGGCGTACGCCAGGAACAGGTTGACCGCGACGAACACCACTCCGGTGACCCAGAAGGTCACGTGCACGGTGTCGTCCATCATCTGCCAGTTGGAGGCGATCGGCGTGAACCACCACGGGCTCAGGAAATGAAACAGCACCGTGCCGAGCACCAGCAGGATCAAGACCACTGCGAACACCATCTGCTTGCTCCTCGTCGTTGAGTCTCAAGCTCGGGATCACGTCGTCGGATCGAACCTCAGGTCTGTCTCTGGGTCTGCGGCGCCCGCGGGGTTTCGGAAACACGTGCAACGTCGCTGAACGGATTGACGAAGTGCGTGTCGACCGCGACCAGCTCGGCTTCCGGATGCCGCTCCTTCATCATCCGCTGCACCTGTTCCTCGCGCTGCCGGCGCACGTACACCAGGATCAGGTACTTGCCGGCCTCGATGTCGTCGTGGAAGCGGGCCAGCTTCTTGTTCTCGCTGGCAATGCCGGTCAGGCCGCCTTCCCAGGCGCCGAACAGCGTGGCGACGCCCACCAGGGCGGCATACACCAGGGTCGGGATCTCGACGTTGGCGCCGAACGGCTTGAAGTACATGAGCGCGGCGACGCCGGCCAGGCCGACCAGCAGCCCCAGGGCGGCGCCGATGAAGCCGTTGCGCAGGACGTCGAGCGTCTCGAGATAGTTGCTGGAGTGGATGTGCTGCTGCTTCAGACCCGACTCATCCTTGCAGATGACGTGCAGGTAGAAGTCCTTGATGCCGATCTCATGCAGGTCGTCCGAGATGTCATGAGTGCTGGAGAGCGTGGGCGCAAGAAAGTAGAGACATTTCATGGCTTCCCCCGGTGCAGTACGAGTTTCAACGGTGTGGCGAGCAGTACCTCTTCATCGTTTTCGTTGTCTTTCGCACCCGGGAAACCCTCAACTCTATGCGGCGTGCCTGCTGCCAGGGCGGTCCGGCGGATCGAAGTACGGGATGTGGCTCCAGGCGATCATGGACGGCATCGCGTGCGTGGCAGGCGGATTCCTCGGGGGCCGAAGGGCAGTCGACCCGAGTGTCTCACAGCATTTTTCGCATGGGAAGAGAATCCCTGATGCGGTGCACCGGGGAAATCGCTAACAGGATCGGCTAGCCGATATGCGATAACTTGAGCAGTTTTTTCAGATCTTCCAGCAGGCCGCGCGAATGCGCGTCCGGCGTGTGGCTCATCATGAGGTTGCCGAGCGGATCGACGATGTAGATGCGCCCGACGGCCGGCGCCGGGAAGGTGGCGAGCAGCTGCTGGCCGGCCGCATCGTCGGCCCGGACCTCGGTCAGGTCCGGATGCTCGGTGTCCAGGTAGGGCTGGTCGCAACAGTTGCCGGTGACCAGGAACACCCGCTGCACGCGGGTCATGTTGTCCCCCAGCGCCAATCGCGTCTGACGCGTCAGAAAGAGCGCATCACGGCATACGGCGTCGCATTG
>DATMEZ010000191.1:0-23706 GCA_035556415.1 Povalibacter sp. | reverse complement strand
AAGACCGGCATGCTGGTGGTGAGCGAAGTGCAGGCCGGCTCGGCGGCCGAGAAGATCATCGAGCCGGGCGACATCCTGGTGCGGCTCAACGGCGAACTGCTGGCCGGCTTCGATGCGCTGGCCGAAGTGCTCGATGACGACATCGGCAAGACCATCAAGCTGTCCATCGAGCGCGGCGGACAGGCGCTGGAGCGCGAGATCAGGGTCGAGGATCTGTACTCGATCACGCCGGACGCCTACGTCGAATTCGGTGATGCGGTGGTCAACAACCTGTCCTGGCAGCAGGCCCGCCACATCAATATGCCGATCAGCGGCGTCTACGTGGCCAACCCCGGCTACGTGCTGGGCGCGGCCGGTGTGCCGCGCGGCGCGGTGATTACCGAGGTGGGTGGCAAGACGGTGGCGCAGCTGGCGGATTTCGAGCGCATCCTCTCCGAGCTGAAGGACGGCGAGCGGGTCACTGTCCGCTTCTTCACCATCGATGATCCGCGCACCGCACAGTGGCGCTCGATTCGCATGGATCGCAGCTGGTTTCCGGCTCGCTCCTGCGAGCGCGACGATGCGCAGGGTGTCTGGCCGTGCCGGACGTGGGCGGAAGACGGTGCGGCGCAGCCGCCGCAGCCGGCCACCACCAGCTACGCGAAAACTGCCGACCCGATCGTCAACAAGCTGGCGCCCTCGCTGGTGCTGGTCAACTTCGACATGCCGTACTCGGTCTCGGGCATCACCGAGCGCAACTACTACGGCACCGGCGTCATCGTCGATGCCGAGCGCGGCCTGGTGGTGGTCGACCGCAATACCGTGCCGGTGGCGCTCGGCGACGTGCGCCTGACGTTCGCCGGCACCATCGAGATCCCGGGCAAGGTGCAGTACATCCATCCGCTGCACAACCTGGCGATGGTCTCCTACGATCCCAAGCTCATCGGCGCCACGCCGGCGAAGGCGGCGGTGCTCAAGCCGGTGGACCTGCAGCCGGGCGAGGAGGTCTGGGCGGTCGGCATGCGCAGCGACGGCAAGACGCTGTCGCGCATGGCGACGGTCGCCAGCGTAGATCCCGTGACCTATCCGTTGGCGCGCACGCTGCAGTTCCGCGAGTCCAACCTCGAAACCGTCCAGCTCATCAACGGACCAGCCGACTACGACGGTGTGCTCGCCAACAAGAACGGCGACGTGATCGCCACCTGGGCCAGCTTCGCGTACGAGGCCGGGCGCGATACCCGGCAGGAGAATCGCGGCATTCCCGCCGAGCTGATCGCGGAGATGCTGCCGCTGGTGCGCGACGGCAAGACGCTGCACTCGCTCGAAGCCGAGCTGGCGCCGGTGCCACTGGCGAGCGCGCGCAAACTCGGTTTGCCCGATCGCTGGATTCAGCGGCTGGAGCAGCACAGCCCGGATCGACGCCAGGTGCTGAGTGTCACGCGACTGGTGGGCGGCTCGCCGGCTTCGCAGCTGCTGCGCTCGGGAGATCTGATCCTCGACATCGAAGGAGCCGTGGTGAACCGCTTCCGCGAGGTCGAGCGGGCAGTGCAGAAGCCGCAAGTGAAGGTCACGGTGCTGCGTGACGGCACCGAGCAGGTGGTCGACGTGCCGACCGTGGCGCTCGGCGGACGCGATCTGAACCGCATTCTGCTGTGGGCCGGCGCGGTGCTGCAGCAGCCGCATCGTGCGCTGTCCGCGCAGCGCGGCATTCCACCCGA
This sequence comes from Povalibacter sp., assembly GCA_035556415.1. Lineage (GTDB taxonomy): Bacteria > Pseudomonadota > Gammaproteobacteria > Steroidobacterales > Steroidobacteraceae > Steroidobacter. The sequence goes on along the minus strand of DATMEZ010000191.1, from coordinate 22,009 downwards.
TGGTGTGTTCGTCGGCTATTTCTCGTACGGTTCACCGGCGACGCGCTATCAGCTCTGGGCCGGCCGGCGCATCGTCGAAGTCGACGGCCAGCCCACGCCCGACCTGGACGCTTTCATCAAGGCGGTGTCGGGCCGTCCGGATCGCTCCTCGGTGCGGTTGCGGACCATGGCGTGGAACGGCGCCGTGGACGTCATCACGCTCAAGCTGGACAAGCGCTACTGGCCCACGTACGAGCTGAACCGCACCGAGCAGGGTTGGGTTCGCACGATGCTCGACTAGCGCAGGCGGCGCGTGCCGCGCGTCATTTTTCTGGCGGCTGCGGCCGCCAATGCGCAACGCGCCGACCGCTGAGTGAGGCATTTGCTGCGTCGATCGGCTGGCGCGACAAACCCTGACCGGCGGCTCGTCACGCCTTGCTATCATGGCGGGCATGGCTATCGGACGAGTACTGCAAGAGCAGGTTCAGGAGGCGGTCGAGGCGCTGCGTGCAGGCGAGCTCGTCGCATTTCCCACGGAAACGGTCTACGGGCTGGGCGCGAACGCCAACAACCCCGACGCGGTGCGTAAGATTTTCCGGCTCAAGGGCCGGCCCTCGACGCATCCGGTGATCGTGCACATCGATCATCCGCGCTACCTGCAGCGCTGGGTGCGTGACATGACGCCGGAGGCGAAGAAGCTCGCCGACGCGTTCTGGCCTGGCCCGCTGACGCTGGTCGCCAAGCGTGCACTGGCGGTCAACGATGTCATCACCGGCGGCCAGGACACCGTCGCCATCCGCGTGCCGAATCACCCGATTGCACAGCAGCTGCTGAACGCCTTTGGCGGCGGCATCGCTGCGCCTTCGGCGAACCGTTACGGCCACGTCAGTCCGACGCGCGCCGAACACGTGCGCGAGGAGTTCGGCGACGAGCTGAAGATCGTGCTCGATGGTGGCGACTGCAAGGTCGGTCTGGAATCGACCATCGTGTCCTGCCTGGGCGACGGGCCGCGTGTGCTGCGGCCGGGCAGCATCAGCCTGTCGCAGCTGCGGGCGGTGGTGCCGACGATCCAGTCGGGGCCCAATCCGTCCGCGCCGCGCGTGCCGGGCTCGACCACGCGCCACTACTCGCCGCAGACGCCGGTCAACGTCGTGCCGAGCCGCCGCGTCGAGCAGCTGATGGAGGAATTCACGGCCAACCACGAGAAGGTTGCCGTGCTCGCGCTGCGGCCACCGGGTACCACGAATCAGTACATGACCTGGATCAACGCGGGCACGCGCCCCGACGTCTACGCGCGCCAGCTGTACGCAAATCTGCGTACGCTCGATAAGGCGGGTGCAAAGGTCATCCTTTGCGAGGAAGTGCCGGAGGGCGAGCGCTGGGATGCGGTGCGCGATCGCCTCAAGCGCGCGGCTTCCGCCGAAAATATCGTCACCTACGATCAGGACATCGCGGCCTGGGTGGCGGACTTCGGCGACGAAGGCGAGATGCTGTAAAAGCCCGGAAAAGAGCCGCCGCTTCCTGGTTGCGCCGCGGCTTTTCCAGAGTGTCCACGCGAGCCCACCGCGCCGGCATCCTCCGCCGGCCGCGAAAATCTGCGACGCAGTTCTTGCATCGCGGATCATTTTTGGTAAATTTCGCGCCGCCTGTGTAAGAGAGCACTCAGAGTCCTTGCAAGCAACCGCCACCGCGGTGGTTGAACAGGGGTCCCGCCAGGGGTGGGATATCGCGAAAGCTGCAAGTGCCGCTCGACCAGAACTTGTGAGAGTCATCGGACGTTTTATTGGGTCTGTTGCTCTTGTCGGTCGGTTGTTCGGTTTTTGGTTCGCAGCTTTTCGCATGAGGTGCCCGCAGTGTTGCCACGCGCAGCTCGCCAGTCATTGGCTGTTTCCCCCGCTCAATCCTTCGATTCGACCGCGCTCACCGAGAGCGAGATCCGCGGCCTTGCCTCGCGTTTCGGCTCGCCGCTGCTGGTCGTCGATTGCGAACAGGTGCGTCGTCAGTACCACTCGCTGAAGGCGGCGCTGCCGGGCGTCGATCTGCACTACGCGCTCAAGCCGCTGCCGCATGCCGCGGTGGTCGCTGCACTGCGCGACGAGGGCTCGTTTTTCGACCTCGCCACCACCGGCGAAGTCGAGCTGGTGAAGGCGCAGGGCATCGCCCCGGAGCGCTGCATCCACACGCACCCGATCAAGCGCGATAGCGACATCCGCGACGCGCTGCGTTACGGGGTCAAGATTTTCGTCGCCGACAATCCGGAGGAGATCCGGAAGTTCGTGCGCTATCGCAAGCGTGCCGAGCTGCTGCTGCGCGTCTCTTTCCGCAGCCCCGACGCGGTGGTCGACCTGTCGCGCAAGTTCGGCTGCGAGCCGGGCGCGGTGCTGGGCATGATCGAGCAGGCGCGTCGTCTGGGCGTGCGCGTGCGCGGCCTGTCGTTCCACGTCGGCTCGCAGGCGACCGAACCGACCAAGTACATCGAGGCGATCCGCGCCTGCACCAACCTGATCGCGGAAGCGCTGCTGGCTGGCCTGCCGTCGCTGGACATCCTGGACATCGGTGGCGGCTTCCCGGTCTCGTACGACGCGGCGGTGACGCCCATCGATCAGTTCTGCCGCCCGATCCGCGAGGAGCTGGCCAAGCTGCCGTCGCACGTGCGCGTGATCGCCGAGCCGGGCCGCTTCATCGCGGCGCCGTCGGCCATCGCCATTTCCAGCGTGATGGGCAAGGCCTGGCGCGACGGCCGCTGGTGGTACTACCTGGACGACGGCCTGTACGGCTCGTACAGCGGCCAGCTGTTCGACCATGCCAAGTACCCGGTGACCACGCTGCGCCAGGAAGGCGAGCGCCTGCCGAGCGTGCTGGCCGGGCCGACCTGCGATTCCATCGACGTCATCGACGACGACATCCAGCTGCCGGAGCTGGAAGTGGGCGACCTGGTGGTCGGCCGGATGATGGGCGCGTACACCTGGGCCAGCGCCACCGACTTCAACTTCTTCAAGCGTGCCAAGGTCGTGGTCATGCACGAGCGGGCGGATGCGAAGCGGGTGGTGTCGCTGCGGCGCAAGGCCGCCAACGGCTGAAGTCCGCTGCGGTTGGTATCGAACGCCGCTGTCGTGAACTGACGACAGCGGCGTTTTCACAATCTGAGTCTTTGCCCTAGCGCCGATTGCGTGCTCTGCGCGGGAACGCGTAGTCGCGGTGGCTGTCCCTGAATAATCTCCTTTCAGCATGCTCCAGCGGGACGCGCCAATGTCGGAACCTTCCGGGCTGAATCGCCGCAACTTCCTCAAGCTGTCCGCCGCGACGGCCATCGCTGCGCCAGCCGCCAGCGCCTGGGGCTCGGTGCCGGTCGCCGCAATTGCAGCGCCGCCGCGCCGGCTTTCGTTCGTCCACACCCATATCGACGAATCCCTGTCGGTGACCTACTTCCGGGGCGGCAGCTACCTGACCGACGGGCTCGGCGCGCTCAACCATCTGCTGCGCGATTTCCGTACCCAGGCCGTCCATGCCATCGATCCGCAGCTGTTCGACATCCTGTACGACCTGCAGGTACTGGCGGATCGCGACGAGCCTTACGAAATCATCTCTGGCTACCGCTCCCCGAAGACCAACGCGATGCTGCGTAACCGCTCCAGCGGTGTGGCCACGCGCAGCCTGCACATGGACGGTAAGGCGATCGACGTGCGCCTGAGCGGCTTCTCCTGCAAGAAGCTGCGCGACATGGCGTTGTCGCTGCGTCGTGGCGGTGTGGGCTACTACGCTTCGTCCAACTTCGTACACCTGGACACCGGCCGCGTCCGCAGTTGGTAGCGGGCCCACGCTACCGATAGAGCGTTCTGCTACGCTGCCGGCCGATGGCAGCCGCAGCAATTCCCGAAATCGAAGTGACCGACTTCGTCGCCGGCGCGCGCGCCGCTCGCGGGCTGGTGGTCGTCATCGACGTTTTCCGGGCCTTCTCGGTTGCTGCCTATGCTTCAGCGGCTGGCGCGCGACAAATCATTCCTGTTGCATCGATCGACGATGCGCGCGCGCTCAAGGCTCAGAATCCCGATGCATTGCTGATCGGCGAACGCCACGCGCGGCGGCTGCCAGGTTTCGATTGTGGTAATTCGCCCACGGAGCTCGAGCGGCTCGACCTGTGCGATCGGATGTTGATCCACACGACACATTCCGGAACGCAGGGCCTGACCAATGCGACCGCAGCGGATGAGGTCATCACGGGTGCGCTGGTGAACGCCGGTGCCATCGTCCGCTACATCCAATCGAGAGCCCCAGCGCGCGTCACGCTGGTTCGGATGGGGCATGAGGCGCGCGAGAACTGCGACGAAGATGATCTCTGCGCTGAACTGATCGTGCGTCGGCTGCGCGGCGAGCCCGATGTCGAGAACATCCGGGAGCGGTTGCGCCGAGCCTCCAGCGCGGTGAAATTCTTCGATCCCGCCTGCGATTGGGCACCCGAGCGCGATTTCGAGCTGTGCACGAATGTCGATGCGTTCGATTTCATTCTGCGACTCGAGCCGGATCGGCCGGCGCCGGGGCTGCGCAGCGTGTCGATGAGCCCCTCTTGATGTCGGTCCTCGCCCGTACCGTGCTGCTGCTCGCCTTGTCGAACGTCTTCATGACCTTCGCCTGGTACGCGCACCTGAAGAATCTCGGCCAGAAGCCGTGGATCGTGGCGGCGCTGGTGAGCTGGGGCATTGCGCTGTTCGAGTATCTGCTGCAGGTGCCGGCCAACCGCATCGGCTACACCGAGCTGTCGCTGCCGCAGCTGAAGATCCTGCAGGAGGTCATCACGCTGAGCGTGTTCGTGCCGTTCGTGCTCATCTACATGCGCCAGCCGCTGAAGCTCGATTACCTGTGGGCAGCGCTGTGCATGATGGGTGCGGTGTATTTCGTGTTCAGGAAGTAAGCTGAGGGCGCAATGGACGGGAAGATGGCCAAAACCACTGCCATCGATCGCATGGTCGCGGCTTGTCGCAGCGGCTCGAATCCGGCGCTGGTCGCGCGAATGCCCTCGGGCTGGGCGGTGATGGGCGAGCGCCAGGTACTACGTGGCTACTGCCTGCTGCTGCCGGACCCGGTCGTGCCACATCTGAATGCCTTGCCTCGCGCCGCGCGCAATCAGTTCATGGCCGACCTGGGCAGCCTTGGCGATGCGGTGCTCGCGGTCACTGGAGCGTTACGCATCAACTACGCCATCTTCGGCAACCTGGAGCCCGCACTGCATGCGCACGTGCATCCGCGTTACGACGATGAGCCCGAAGCGATGCGCACCGCCAATCCGTGGGGTTACGACTGGTCGCAGGCACCACTGTTCGATTCCGCCGTGCACGGTGATTTGCGGGATTCGATTGCGCAGCATCTGCTGATGCCGGTGCAAGAGCCGGCAATCGCAGCTCGCGGCGCCTTGCACCACTTGGATATCACCGTCTCCAATCTGGCGCGCTCCACCGATTTCTATGATCGCTGGTTGCCGCGGATGGGCCTGCAGCGCATCGCCGATTGCGCGGACGGGCCGTTGTGGCGTGGTGAACGGATGGAGCTGGGATTGCAGCAGGCGAGGCCGGGGCGTGCATCGCTCGTGCACGATCGCTACTCGCCGGGGTTGCATCATCTGGCATTCGAGGCGCCGGACCGCACCGCCGTGTCGCAGCTGTACGATGAGCTGCGCGCCGCAGGTGCGACCGTGCTGGATCCGCCCGCCGATTATCCGCAGTACGCCCCAGGCTATTTCTCGGTGTTCTTCAGCGACCCCGACGGCATCAAGCTCGAGTACGTGTTCGCGATGTCGATATCGTGAAGCGCGCCGCGAATTATGTCGCGCGTTCCTGCATTTCTGCATGTTTACAGCACACCTTACCGAGGTACACTTTCGGGCCGGGGGAATGGGTGCTGCGCACGCACGTGCTTCGAGGTCCGGTCACGGATCAGACATAAACAACATCGGCGCAGCGTTACGAAGCTGCCTGCGCGCGCTTTGAGCCGCACAGGAAATCAGGAAGAGTGAGTCGCTCGATATGCGCAACCCATCGAGCCTTGCGGGCTATGTCACCGAGCAACTGGCGTTTCTCGGGCCGATTTCGAATCGCTCGATTTTCGGCGCCATCGGCATCTTCATCGAAGATCGCCTGCTGGGCATCGTCGCCGACGGGGTGCTGTACCTGCATACCGGACCGGTCAACCGTGAGGATTATCTGGCGCGCGGTGCGCGGCAGTTCAAGCCGTATCCGAACGCTTTCGATCTGACCACCGATCATCACGCGGTGCCGCCGGAGGTGGTCGGCGATGTCGAACAGTTGAAGCGCTGGGGCGAGCGCGCGCTGCGTGCTGCGGTCGAAGCGGCGAAGGCCAAGCAGCTCGCCGGCATCGAGCGCTCGCGTCACGCCAAGCAGGCGAGAAAGAGAAAGAAGCTGCAGAAAGACAGTTGAACTGGAAAACGGCTTGCGTTCGGCCGACGATCATCCTCCGGTCACGCGCGCCAGCGCGGCCAATGCGTTCACCGGCGCCGAGCAGGTCATTCCTTCGCAAACGTAGGCCACCGTGCCGTCCTGCGGTTTCTTGTCGGCCAGCGCGGGCGGCAGATCGTGGGCATCGGAAGGAATGGCGAACGTCAGTCGCCGCGGCGCGTAGAGCTTTGCGAGTTCATCGCGCCAGCTGGCCGCTTCGGCAGCGGAGCCGCGGACGATCACGATCTGCGGCGGTTCGAGATGTTCCTCCAGTGCCACCAACATGGCGGCGTGCCCATGCGGATAGCGCTCGAGCGGCGACCAGGCTGCTCGCAGCGTGCGCGCAGCAGCATCGAGATAGCGTGTTTCACCGAGCAGCAGTCCCAGGCGCGTCAATGATTGCGCCGCGATGGCATTGCCGGAGGGCACCGCTTCGTCGGAGAACGAGCGCGAGCGGTGTATCAGCGCCTCGTGATCGTCGGCCGTGAAAAAGAAGCCGCCGTGCTCGCGATCCTCGAAATGCCCCAACAGGTTGTCGGCGAGCTCGATGGCGAACTGCAGGTCTTCGCCGCGCCAGCGCGTCTGCAACAGCTCCAGCAGTCCGTCGAGCAGGAATGCGTAATCGTCCAGATAAGCCGGGAAACGCGCCTGGCCGTCTTTGTAAACCGCGAGCAGGCGGCCGTTGCGCCACAGGTTGGCGCGGATGAAATCCACCGCCCGCGTGGCCGAATCGGCGAGGTCGGGGCGTTGCAGGGCGCGGGCAGCGACAGCCATGCCAGCGATGGCCAGCCCGTTCCACGAGGTCAGGATTTTTTCATCGCGACCGGGCCACACACGCGCATTGCGCACTTCGAGCAGGATGCGCCGTGCATCGTTCAGCTGCTGCTGCGCTTCGGCGGCGGCGATGCCCAGCTCGTTGGCGATCTCCTCGACAGCCCGGTAGACATGCAGGTGCCAGTGGCCTTCGAAGTTTGCGGCGCGATCCAGTCCGAAGCGGCGCGCGAAGACTTCGTAGGCGGTGGCCGGCAGGAGCTTGCGGACTTCCTGCGCATCCCAGACGTAGAACTTGCCTTCGTGCCCTTCGGAATCGGCATCCAGCGTCGACCAGTAGCCGCCTTGCGGCGATTGCAGGTCGCGCACGATCCAGTCGGCCGTTTCGCCGGCGACGCGCCGGAACAGAGGATCGCCGGTGGCCACTGCGGTCTGGGCCGCAACGTTCAGCAGCTGGCCGTTGTCGTAGAGCATCTTCTCGAAGTGCGGAATCATCCAGAACTGATCGACCGAGTAACGCGCGAAGCCGCCGCCGAGCTGATCGTAGAGGCCGCCTTCGGACATGCGCGTCAGCGTCAGCGTGGCCATGTAGAGTGCTTGCAGATCCGGTTGCTCGCTGGACGCCGTCGCACGCCAGTGACGCAGCAGGAACGCGATGTTGGTCGGATGCGGGAATTTCGGTGCGGAGCCGAAACCGCCGAACTGAGCGTCGAATTCGCGCGCCAGCATTTCGCGGGCGACTTCCAAGGGCTGCGTCGTGAGCGGCGTTTCACCGGCTGCAGGCGGTGGCGTCATTTCATCGAATGCCCGCTGCAACGCCTCGCTTTGCTGCGCAATGTCTGCCGAGCGGTCGCGATAGAACTGCGCGACCCGGCGCAGCAGATCGGTGAAAGCCGGCATCCCGTAACGCGCCTCGCGCGGAAAGTAAGTGCCGCCGAAGAAGGGCCGCTGGTCCTGCGGCGATAAGAACATGGTGAGCGGCCAGCCGCCGCCGCGCTGGATCAGCATCTGGTGCGCGAGCTGGTAGATCTTGTCCAGATCCGGGCGCTCCTCGCGGTCCACCTTGATGTTGACGAACAGCTCGTTCATCACCTGCGCGGTGGCCGGATCCTCGAAGGACTCGTGCGCCATCACGTGGCACCAGTGGCAGGCGGAGTAGCCGATCGACAGCAGGATCGGCTTGTTTTCCCGGCGTGCGAGCTGCAGCGCCTGCTCGCCCCACGGATGCCAGTCGACCGGGTTGCCGGCGTGCTGCAGCAGGTAGGGGCTGGTCTCGTGGCCCAGGGCGTTACGGTGAGTTGAGCTGGAAGAGTGCATGGGAGGTGGGAAGCTCGGATAGAATCCACGCAATATAACGATGAATACCCGCAACGACACCCTTCGGGCTGAGGCAGCAGCCCCCCTACCCGAGCTGCGCCTGAAGCGCGGCGAGGATCGCCGTCTTTCCGCCGGCCATTTGTGGGTGTTTTCCAACGAGGTGGACACGGCCCGCACGCCGCTCACGGCCTTCGAGCCGGGCGAGCTGTGCCGCGTGGTCAGCGATCGCGACAAGTTCCTCGGCCATGCCTACGTCAACCCGCATTCGCTGATCAGCGCGCGGCTGCTTGGGCGCGACCCTGAGTTCGTACCCGGCAAATCGCTGATCGTGCACCGGCTGCAGGTCGCACAGTCGCTGCGGCGCTCGTTGTACGAGCGGCCGTTCTACCGCCTGGCATATGGCGAGTCGGACGGCTTGCCCGGGCTGGTGCTGGATCGTTTCGGCGACATCGTGGTCGGCCAGATCGCCACCGCCGGCATGGAGAGGCTGAAAGGCGAGATCGCCGATGCGGTCAAGAAGGTGCTGGCGCCGACGGCGCTGCTGTGGAAGAACGACAGCGGCGCACGCGAGCTCGAGGGATTGCCGTCCTACGTCGAAACCGCATTCGGCGAAGCGCCGGAGCACGTCACGGTGGAAGAGGGCGGCCTCGGCTTCCAGGTGCCGATCGGCTCCGGGCAGAAGACCGGCTGGTTCTTCGACCAGTCGGCGAACCGGCTGGCGCTGCGCAAATACGTGGGCGGCGCCCGCGTGCTGGACGTTTTCAGCTATCTCGGCGCCTGGGGTCTGGGGGCGCTGCGTGCCGGCGCAACCGAGGTGACGTGCGTGGATTCATCCGCGGCTGCGCTGGAAACATTGCAAGCGACGGCCCGCGCGAACGCACTGAAGCCCGCGACGATCCGCGGCGACGCATTCGACGTGATGGAGTCGCTGCACGCCGAGCGGCGCCGCTTCGACGTGGTGGTGATCGATCCGCCGGCCTTCATCAAGCGCCGCAAGGACATGCCGAAAGGCGAGGCGGCCTACAAGCGCCTGAACCAGCTGGCGATGCAGCTGCTCGAACGCGACGGCATCCTGGTGTCGTGTTCCTGTTCCTATCACCTGGAGCCACAGAGCCTGGTAGCGGCGATCCAGCGCGCCGCGCGCCATGTCGGCCGCTTCGTGCAGATCGTCGAAGTCGGCGGCCAGGCGCCCGATCATCCGATCCATCCGGCGATCCCCGAGACGCGTTATCTCAAGGCTTTCTTCTGTCGCGCCGTGCAGGAATAGGATTCAAGAACGACAATGATCCAATACCCGGCCATCGATCCCATCATCGTCTCGTTCGGTCCGCTCGCCATCCGCTGGTACGGGCTCACCTACGTCATCGCTTTCGCGTTTGCGTGGTGGCTGGGCCGGCGCCGCGCCGGGCAGGCCGGCTCGACCTGGAAGCCGCAGGACGTCGATGACCTGATTTTCTACGGCGCGCTCGGCGTCATCCTGGGCGGGCGTCTGGGCTGGGTGCTGTTCTATGGTTTCGAGCGCCTGATGGACGATCCGCTGATGGCCTTGCGCATCTGGGAAGGCGGCATGTCGTTCCACGGTGGGCTGGCGGGCGTCATCATCTCCGCATTGCTGTTCGCCCGCCGCCAGGAGCGCCGCATCACCGACGTACTGGATTTCCTCGCGCCGCTGCCCGGTCTGGGGATCCTGGCGGTGCGTTGCGCCAATTTCATCAACGGCGAGCTGTGGGGCAAGCCGACGCAGCTGCCGTGGGGCTTCATCGTCGATCCGGCCAAGCTGCATCCCTCGCAGACCGCCGAGGCGCAGCGCCTGTGCGAGCGCTTCAGCATCGATCCGTGCGTCCTGCACGTGCACGCCTCGCAGCTGTACGAGGGCCTGCTGGAAGGATTGGTGGTGTTCGTGATCCTGTGGATCTACACCGCCAGGCCGCGGCCGCGGCTTGCGCCCTCGGGTTTGTTTCTGGTCTGCTACGGCGTGTTCCGGTTCGCGGTCGAGTTCGTCCGCGTGCCGGACGAGAACCGCGGTTATCTGCTGTTCAACTGGGTGACCATGGGCCAGATCCTGTCGACACCCATGATCCTCGCGGGCCTGGGCATGCTGCTGCTGGCCTATCGTCGCAACGAGCCCAGCGGCAACGTGACTGCAACCGACCGATGAGCCGTCAGTATCTCGACCTGCTGCGCCACGTGCGTACCCACGGCGTGCGCAAGGACGACCGCACCGGTACCGGTACGCTCTCGGTCTTCGGTCACCAGATGCGCTTCGACCTCAGTCGGGGCTTTCCGCTGCTGACCACCAAGAAGCTGCACCTGCGCTCGATCGTGTACGAGCTGCTGTGGTTCCTCAGAGGCGACACCAACGTGCGCTACCTGCACGAGCACGGCGTCTCGATCTGGGACGAATGGGCCGACGAGCACGGCGAGCTCGGTCCGGTGTACGGCCGACAATGGAGATCCTGGCCGGCGTCGGACGGTCAGGCCATCGACCAGATCAGCCGCACCGTGGACCTGATCCGCCGCAACCCGGATTCGCGCCGCATCATCGTCAATGCCTGGAACGTGAGCGAACTGGAGCAGATGGCGCTGACCCCCTGCCATGCGCTGTTCCAGTTCTGGGTGGCGCCCGCGGCCGATGGGCCGGCGAAGCTGTCCTGCCAGCTGTATCAGCGCAGTGCCGACATCTTTCTCGGCGTGCCGTTCAACATCGCCTCCTATGCGCTGCTGACGCACATGTTCGCGCAGCAGTGCGATCTGCAGGTCGGCGAGTTCATCTGGACCGGCGGCGATTGCCATCTGTATCTGAATCACCTCGAGCAGGCCGACGAGCAGCTGCGCCGCGAGCCGTATGCGCCGCCGAAACTTGCGATCAAGCGCAAGCCGCCGTCGATCTTCGAGTACGAGTACGAGGATTTCGAAATGCTCGACTACCAGGCGCATCCGAACATCAAGGCGCCGATTGCCGTATGAGCCCGTTGCATCGTCCGGCTGACCAAATTTCAGGACTGGCGCCGCGTTTCGTCGGGCGCGCTTGAAAGCTGCTTCCGTATTCCCGTTTCCTTCATCCCACCGTTCCTCATCGGTCAATTTCATGCCCAAGAAATCGCGTCGCAAGAAGTCCGGCGATTCGCCGCGTTCCACCCCCAAGCGCAAGCCCGCTGCCGCAAAGCAGTCGCCACTCGCATCTTCGCAGCTGGTGGAAGCCCGCAATTCGCCGATCCACGGTAAAGGTGTCTACGCGCGTCTGCCCATCAAGAAGGGCACGCGCATCCTCGAGTATCTCGGCGACCGCATTTCGCACGCCGAAGCCGACCGCCGCTACGAGCACAAGGGCGATGACGACGGTCACACGTTCCTGTTCATTGCCAGCCAGCGCACCGTGATCGACGCGGGCGTGGGCGGCAACGACGCACGCTTCATCAATCACCACTGCAATCCGAATTGCGAGACGGTGATCGAGAACAGCCGCGTGTTCATCGACGCCATCCGCAACATCAAGCCCGGCGAGGAGCTGGGCTACGACTATCAGCTGACCTGGGAAAGCACCGACGAGCCTACCGAGCTGGCGCTCTACGAATGTCGCTGCGGCGCGAAGAAGTGCCGCGGCACCATGCTGGACCGCGAGCCGCTGGACAAGAAAAAGCCCGCGAAGAAAGCCGCGAAAAAACCTGCGAAGAAGCCGGCAAAAAAACCGGCCAAGAAACCTGCGACGAAGCGCAGGCGCTAAGGCGCCGTCCTCCGGCCATGACGCTCTCCATCGTAGTCGCGGTTGCGGAAAACGGCGTGATCGGCCACGGCAATGCATTGCCGTGGCGTCTGCCGGACGATCTGCGGCGGTTCAAGGAGCTGACGCTGGGCAAGCCCATCGTCATGGGGCGCAAGACCCATGATTCGATCGGACGGGCCCTGCCGGGCCGGACCAACATCGTCGTGTCGCGCCAGGCGGGCCTGAGCGTTCCGGGTTGCCTGGTGGTGGGCTCGGTCGCGCAGGCGCTGGCGGCCGCCGGCGACGTGCCGGAAGTCGTGCTCATCGGCGGCGCCGAGCTGTATCGCGCGGCGCTGCCGGCTGTGGATACGATTCACCTGACCCGCGTTCACGCGGCGGTGCCGGGCGATACGTTTTTCCCTGCGCTGGACCCGGCGCAATGGCGCGAGACGACGGTGGGTACGCACCCGGCCGACGAGCGCCATGCGTACGCGTTCAGTTATCTGACTCTCGAAAGAATCCGGGTGTCCTCATGAGCTCCCAGACTGCCAAGCCCCGCTTCGATTGTTCCAAGTGTCCGGGTTACTGTTGCAGCCACTCGCGCATCGCGGTCAGCGACTACGACATTGCGCGCCTGGCGAAGCACTTCGGCCTGTCGCAGGCGGAGGCGAAACGCCGTTTCACCTACCGCTACCACACCAAGGAAGCCGACGAGCAGATCCTGCGGCACCAGCGCGACCCCATCTACAAGACCATCTGCCGCTTCTTCGATACCGACGAGCGCCGCTGCACCGTATACGAGGCGCGGCCCAACGTGTGTCGCAAGTATCCGTATGGCAACCGCTGCGGCTACTACGATTTCCTGAAGTTCGAGCGTGAACACCAGGACGACCCGGAGTTCATCCCGTCGGCTTGAGCTGCACATGCGCCTGAACAAATACATCAGCGAGACCGGCATCTGCTCGCGCCGCGAGGCCGACGGCTGGATCGAGGCCGGCCGCGTGAGCATCAACGGCCAGCCGGCGCTGCTGGGAACGCAGGTCGGGGAGGGCGACGTGGTCTGCGTCGACGGCCGGCCGGTCGGCGCGGCCAAGCAGCACGTCTACATCGCGCTCAACAAGCCGGTCGGCATCACTTGCACCACCGAACGCCACGTCGCCGGCAACATCGTCGACTTCGTGCGCCATCGCGAGCGCATCTTTCCGATCGGCCGTCTCGACAAGGATTCCGAAGGGCTGATCCTGCTGACCAACCACGGCGACATCGTCAACGAGATCCTACGTTCGGAGAACGATCACGAGAAGGAATACGTGGTGACGGTGGACCGGCCGGTCACCGACATTTTCCTGAACGGCATGGCCGGCGGCGTGCGCATCCTGGGCACGGTCACCAAGCCCTGCCGGATCGTGCGCATCGGGCCGAGCACGTTCCGCATCATCCTGACGCAGGGCCTGAACCGGCAGATCCGCCGCATGTGCTCGTTCTTCGGCTACAAGGTCGTGCGCCTGCAGCGGGTCAGGATCATGAACGTCACGCTGGGCAATCTCAGGACAGGTCAATGGCGTGAGCTGGAGGACGCGGAAGTACGCGGCCTGCTGCGCGACGCGGTGCTTTGACGCTGATCTTCGCTTTCTGCGTTACTCCACCGTCACCGACTTCGCCAGGTTCCGCGGCTGATCGATATTGCGTTCCTTCGCGAGTGCGACGTGATATGCGAGCAGTTGCAGCGGAATGTTCAGGAGCAATGGATCGAGCGCCGGTTCGGACTTCGGAACCTCGATGAGGCCGTCCACGGCGACCGGCAAAGCTTCGCCCGGCTGCGTGACCACGAACGTCTGGCCGTTGCGCGCGCGGATCTCCTCGATGGTGGAAATGTTCTTGGTGAACAGGTCGTCGCGCGGCATCACCAGCAGCGTCGGCGTTTCGGGGCTGATCAGGGCCAGGGGCCCGTGCTTGAGTTCCGAAGCAGGGTACGATTCGGCGTGTAAGTAGCTGATTTCTTTGAGCTTCAATGCGCCTTCCATGGCGATGGGATAGCCTGCGGCACGACCGACGAAGTAGGCGTTGTCGCACTTCGCGAAGGCCTTGGCGATGGCGGCAATCGCGGCTTCCTGCTGAAGAATGGCTTCGACCTGGTCTGGCAGCGCTTGCAACGCCGTCAGCAATCTCGCTCCCTGCGCAGTGGACAGATCGCGCAAGCGCCCGAAATGAATCGCGAACAGCGCGAAGGCGACGGCCGTGCAGGTGAAGGTTTTCGTTGCGACTACCGCCACCTCCGGCCCGGCGTGGAGATAGATGCCGCGTCCGCATTCGCGTGCAATGGTGCTGCCCACGACGTTGACGATGCCGAGCACGCGGCCGCCCTTGCGCTTGACCTCTTGCACCGCGGCCAGCGTGTCGAAGGTCTCGCCGGACTGGCTGACCGCGATGTACAGCGTGTCCTGCTCGATCACTGGATTGCGATAGCGGAACTCCGATGCTGGCTCGGCGTGCGCTGGAATGCGCGCCAGTTGCTCGATCAGATGAGCGCCGACGCTGCCGGCGATGAATGCCGAGCCGCAACCGAGAATCTTCACCCGTTTGACTTCGAGCAGCTCGCGCGCCGCCATCTCGAGGCCGCCGATGTGAGTGGTCTGGAAGCGCGGCTCCAGCCGGCCGCTCAAGGTGCGGCGGATCGCTTCGGGTTGCTCGGCGATTTCCTTGCGCATGTAGTGCGCGAACTCGCCCTTGTCGAACGATTCGTCGGTCCAGGCGATGATGGAGGGCGTCTTCGCGGTTGCGCCGCCGTCCAGCGTGGAAGTTTCGAAACCGTCGGCGCGAATGACTGCGATCTCGCCATCGTCCAGGTGCACGACGCTCTGCGTGTGCCGTACCAGCGCCGCGGGATCGGAGGCGACGAACATTTCGCGTTCGCCGATGCCGATCACCACCGGGCTGCCGTTGCGCGCTACGACGATCGATTCCGGTCGTTGCGCATCGATCACGGCGATGCCGTAGGTTCCCTTGATCAGGTGCAGAGCGGCGCGTACCGAATCTTCGAGCTTGTCGGCCGGCAGGCTGGCGATCAGATGGGCCAGGACCTCCGAATCCGTCTCGGAGCGCAACGCAACGCCGCTGGCCGTGAGCCGGGAACGCAGCTGTGCAGCATTCTCGATGATGCCGTTGTGGACGATGGCGAAACGTTCACTGGCGTCGCAGTGCGGATGGGCATTGCGATCGCTCGGCTCGCCGTGCGTGGCCCAGCGCGTGTGAGCGATGCCGGGCGTGCCTTTCAGGCGCTCGGGCAGGACTCTTTCCAGGTCGCGCACCTTGCCCTTGGTCTTGAACACGCTGAGCTTGTCGTTGCGCGCCACGGCGATGCCGGCCGAGTCGTAGCCGCGATATTCGAGCCGATGCAGGCCTTCCATCAGGATCGGTGCCGCATCGCGCTTGCCGACGTAACCCACGATTCCGCACATGAGAACCTCCGAAGAATTCGCTGCCGACGCTGCCGGTCGCAGCGCATGACATGGAAGCTGCGGCGGGCAGACCAGTGCTGCGGCCTATCCGTAAATGATTCGCCGGATCTGACGTTCGCTGAGCTCGGACGCGCGAAAGCGCCGCTGGGTCAGCTCGGTTGCGATCCGCGAAAAGATTTCGCTGTTGGAGCAGCCAGCCGCTTGCAGCGTCCGGTGGCGTCGGCGGATGAAGTCTTCGGGTGTGTCGT
Source organism: Povalibacter sp. (assembly GCA_035556415.1). Taxonomy (GTDB): domain Bacteria; phylum Pseudomonadota; class Gammaproteobacteria; order Steroidobacterales; family Steroidobacteraceae; genus Steroidobacter. Next base: position 6,087 of record DATMEZ010000191.1, on the reverse strand, counting down.
CCATGAAGCTCAGGACTTCATGCACCACGCGCGTGGCTTCGGCTGGCGTCAGTCGGGTCGTCCGAACCAGATACGCGATGAGCTCATCGAGTTCGGTCTGGTCCGACATGGGGGCGCACTTTGCCTCAGGGGCGGGGGATTCCCCAAGGATTTTGCCCGAAATCGGGCAGGAATGGGTTTGACTATGGCGCGCAGCAGCGCGATGCCGGCTTAGAGTTGAACCGCGCCGCGTCCCAGCTCGATCACGTCGCCGCTGACCAGGATGCGCCGATCGGCGCTCACGCTCAGATACAGCGTCGATGGACGACCGACGTATTCGCCTTGAGAAATCTCGTAGCTCAGCGGCAGTTCGCGCTGCTGTGCGAGCAGCCAGCCGCCTAGATTGGCGGTTGCGGAGCCTGTTGCCGGGTCCTCCAGGATGGCGCTGCCGCTCGGGAAGAAGAAGCGTGACAGCAGCCGCCCGGGTGCGGTCTGCGCAAAGATGTAAGCCATGCTGTGGCCGTCTTCGCTCTTGATGGCCGCGAACGCGGCGCTGTCCGGCCGTGCCCGGCGGACTGCATCTTCGGAATTCAATGGAATGATCAGCTGCTCCTTGCCGGCTTTGATCCACGACGGATTGGCGCCGATATCCGATGGTTGCAGGCCGAGCATCGCTGCCAGTGCTTCGGGCTGCGCATCGACGGGGCGTGCGGTCGGTGCGTTTGCCTGCAAAGTCCAGCGCGCGCCTTGCGCCTTCACCGGAATGATGCCGGCCTGCATTTCCAACGTCAGGTCGTCGCCGCCGAGCTGCAATGCGCGGCAGACGAACGCCGTGCCCAGCGTCGGATGGCCCGCGAACGGCATCTCATAGTCCGGCGTAAAAATGCGCACGTGCGCGTTGGCGCGGCTGGAAGGCAGGATGAAAGTGGTTTCGGAGAGATTGAACTGCCGCGCCAGTGCCTGCATGGTCGTGCTGTCGAGGCTCGCAGCGTTCTCGAATACGCACAGCGGATTGCCGGTGAGCGTGCCCTGGTTCCGTGTGAAGACATTGAGAATCCGGAACGGCAGCGATGGCATGAGAGCGGTCCTGTGCAGCGGCGCAAGCGTGCCTGTAGTTCTAGCGGCTCGCGCGTCGATGGTAAATGCACAGTGACGGATGATGCATACCGACACAGGATCGCCGCGGCGCGAAATGCGATCAGATCGGCGGCAGCTTTGCCTGGATGAGCGCGCTGGCCGCTGCAAAGTCGATCTGATCGAGCGATGCCGCGCTGTGCGTCAGCTCCGCGAGGATTGCTTCCTGGATGCGGCCGCGCTCGAACGCGACCGAGTAGGGAATCTCGTCGTGAAACATCACCATGGAATAGCGCGGCACGAAGCGGTCGGGAAAGCGTCGCTCCAGTTCCAGCGACAGGGCTTTCTGCAGCTGGAATTTGGGATGCCGTACGGTGTCGCGCATCTCCTGGTAGTTCTCGATCGCCATGTCGGCGATGGCATCGGTGTTCGGCCGACGAGTGTGCTCGAAAGCGGCGAATGCGTCGCTCCAGTTGGAGTGTTGCTGCAGTAGCAGATCCAGCTCGCGACAGTCCTCGAACGCACAGTTCATGCCTTGACCGTGGAAGGGCGTAATGGCGTGCGCAGCATCGCCGATCAATAGCAGCCGGTCGTCCAGGGTCCAGCGATCGCAGCGGATCGTGCCCATGACGCCGGTGGGATGCTGCAGGAACTCTCGCGCCAGGCCCGGCATCAGCTCGGCGATGTCCGGGAAATGTTGATCGAAGAAGGCCTGGACGCTGTCGAGGTCGCGCAGGGTCTCGAAACTCTCAGGTCCGGTCTGCGGCAGGAACAAGGTCACCGTGAAACTGCCGTTCAGATTCGGCAGCGCGATCAGCATGAAGCCGCCGCGCGGCCAGATGTGCAGCGCGTTCTTGTGGATCCGGTGGCCGCCGTGCGCGTCGGGCGGCAGCGTGAGTTCCTTGTAAGCGTGCTCCAGCAGGTCCTCGCTGCAATTGGCTTGCAGGTTCTCTACCAGTGCGCGTCGCAGCGGCGAACCGGCTCCATCGGCTGCGATGACGCGTCGCAGCGGCAATTCGTAGCCCGCGCCGGTGGCTTCGTTGCGCATCAGCACGCAGTCCAGGCGGAAGTCGGCATCGACGGCGCCGTGCCGGAAATGGATCTCGACGCCGGCTTCTTCTGCTGCATCCAGCAGAATGCGGTTCAGGCCAGGGCGCGATATCGAATAGATCACTTCGTGCTCGCGCTGGCCGTAAGGCACGAAGGTCAGCGTGCCGTCCACCGCATGCAGCAGGCGGCCCGGCATCGGAATCAGCAGCGGCAGCACTTTCTCCATGACGCCGGCGATCTCCAGTCCGCGGATGCCGCGCGCGGCCAGCGCCAGGTTGATCGAGCGCCCGGCGGGAATGATTTCGCGGCGCATGTCGGGCAGGCGCTCGTAAAGCCGGACCTTGTGTCCGCGCTGTGCCAGCAGGATCGCCATCAGGGTGCCGGCGAGGCCGGCGCCGATGAGGGTAACGATGTCCTTGTCGGTACTTGCGGGAACGGACATGAGAGTACGTCTATCGCTGCCCGGCGTGCAGCGCCTGCTCGAGCGCCGCAACGAATTCCCAGACTTCCACGAAGGTGTTGTAGAGCGGCACGGGCGCGACGCGAATGACATCGGGCTCGCGCCAGTCGCAGATGTAGCCTTGCTGCATCAGCAAGGAATGCACGTCGCGAGCTGCAGCAGGTGATCGATGCAGGCGCAGTGACAGCTGGCAACCGCGAGCCGCCGGGTCGCGTGGTGTAAGGATCGTCAATGAATTGCGCAGTCGTGCGTCCAGCAGCGATTCCAGGTAGCCGGTCAGTCCTGCGGATTTCGCACGCAGGCGCTGCATGCCAACGCTATCGAACGTTGTCAGCGATGCCAGTAGCGGCGCGGCGGACAGGATCGAAGGATTGGAGATCTGCCAGCCCTCGGCGCCGGTCAGTGCCTGGAATTCTTCCGGCATGTCGAAACGCGAACCCTTGTCGTGTCCCCACCAGCCCGCAAATCGTGGCAGGTCAAGCTCGCGCGCGTGGCGCTCGTGGACGAAGCAGCCGCCAATGGCTCCTGGGCCGGCGTTCAGATATTTATAACTGCACCAGACTGCGAAGTCCGCATTCCAGTCATGCAGCGCGAGCGGCACGTTGCCGATGGCGTGCGCCAGGTCGAAACCCACGTTGCACCCTTGGGCACGTGCGCAGGCTGCGATGGTGGCCATGTCGAAGCACTGGCCGTTGAGATACTGCACGCCCGGCAGCATCACGGTGGCGATGCTGCGGCCTTCGCGTTCGATGCGCTCGCACACGTCACCCATGCGGATGCTGGATTCACCGGGGCGCGGCTCGATTTCGATCAGTGATTCGGCCGGATCGAAGCCGCGCTGGCGGATCTGCGAGATGGCGGCGTAGCGATCGGAAGAGAAAGCACGCTTCTCGATGAGCAGCTTGTGCCGTTCGCGCGTGGGGCGATAGAAGCTGACCAGCATCAGGTGCAGATTGACCGTCAGCGAGTTCATCGCCACCACTTCCTGGGAGGTGGCGCCGGTCAGGCGGGCGAGGCCATCGCTGAGCTGCTCGTGATACGACAGCCACGGTCGAGCCGAATCGAAGTGGCCCTCGACCGCGTATCGCGCCCAGGCGTCGAGCTCTTCGTTGACGACGCGAGTCGCGCTCTTCGATGCGAGGCCGAGCGAGTGCCCGCAGAAGTAGACGCTCGGCGAGCCATCCTTGCGCGCCGGGATGCAAAACTCCGCGCGCAGCGGCGCCAACGAATCGGTGGCGTCCAGACGTTCGGCTGTGGCGCGATCGGTGGCGCTCATGCGGGTACTGCCGGGTACAGGATCGGCCGGCTCGGCGCCGCATCGGCATCGAAGGGCGCAACCTGGAGATTGAGCAGATAGAAGCCATCGGCAACCGCAGCGTCGACATAGGCAAGCTCGGTCACGGTGGCGTTGGCGCGCGTGGCCGTTGCGAAGCTCTTGCCGCCGGGCGGCATGCCCCAGAACAGGCGATGCGTGGTGAGGTGTCCTTCGTCTGCGCCGCGGTCGAGCGAAGGCAGATCCACGACGAGATGCCGCACGTTGCATTCGACGATCCAGCGCATCGCATCGACGCTGAAGTACGGCGGTATATCTGCGATGCCGTAATCGCGCGACAGCTTGTCCTTGTCGTTCGGCAGCGTACGGATCACCAGTGCGCCGAACACCGATCCGGAATGTGCGCTCGCCGCCTGTTGCAGCGCTTTGCGAGTGATGAGCCGGTCGCCTGACTGCGGTGCTGGAATCGAACTCTCCGCGGTCGCTTCGCTGGCCTCGGGGGTGACCGACAACAGCAGGGCCGCAACGAGATGATCGACTGCGATGTCGCGCACGCTGATGCGCTCGTGCGTGATGTGGCCGACGCATTCAGTATGTGTGCCGTTGCAATGCGGGGTCAGCGAGTAGCTGTTGCAATTGCAGCTGCCGCCACGGCGCACGTCGCCGACGAACGATCCGGCTTCCAACGCCTGTTCTCGTGCTGCATCCGCGCCGAAGGCACTGGGCTGCGGACCGTCGAACCGCAACGGGATCGACAGATCGATGGCACGTGCGGCGTCCACCAACCAGCGCCGACCGGCGGTTTCGACGACCAGCGCCGCCTGGCTCAACCTCTCACTCATGCAGGATCCGGATCAGCGCTTGTGGGCGACCGCGCCGCAGGCCTGGCAGGTGCGATGCTGCAGCGAGCCGTAGAAATGCTCGAAAACCGGCGGCAGCTGTTGCTCGATGTCGCTGACATGCAGGTATTGCGCGAACAGGGGGTACTGGCAGTGTTCGCAGTACCACAGGAAACCATCCTCTTCGTCCGGGCGGCGCTGACGCTCGATGACCAGTCCGACCGTTTTGGCGAAGCGTTGCGGCGAATGCGGCACCCGCGGCGGCAGCAGCAGGATCTCGCCCTCGCGGATGGGGATGTCGACCCGCGCGCCCTCCTGCATGGTCCGCAGCACCATGTCGCCTTCGAGCTGGTAGAAGAACTCCTCGCCCGGATCGTCATGGTAATCGCTGCGGCTGTTGGGTCCACCCACCACCATGATGATGAACTCGGAATCCCGGAACACCTGCCGGTTGCAGACCGGCGGCTTGAGGAATTCGCGGTGATTGTCGATCCATTCGCGGAAATTGAAGGCTTTAAGTGCATTCATGAGGCGTCTCCGGCTCGCGCGACAGTATAGCCGCGCCGCCGCTGCGTATGGCTTGCAATCGCCCGCGCGCGCCGGAGAATGGGACGACCTGCTTGCCGGCATGGTGCGTTTTTCCCGGAGATCCGACATGACGAACAGGCTGATGACGAGCGTGCGCCGCTGCCTGCTGGCCCTCGGTGCAGCGCTGCTCGGGCTGCTGGTGGCAATGTCGCCAGCGAGTGCTGCCGAAGAGGCCGCGGCTGCGGCCGGGCAGGTCTCGGCCGTCTGGAAGCCGCAGCAGATCAATTTCTACATGCACACCATCACCTCGGTCTATGCCTGTCGGGCCCTGGAGGACAAGGTGCGGCAGCTGCTGCTCGAACTCGGCGCCGACAAGGGCGTGACGGTGCGCTCCGTCGGCTGCTACGGCAGTGAGCTCAGCCGCTCGCCGTACCTGAGAATCAAGCTGGCTTCGCCGGTGGAGGCGACGCCGCAGGTGCTCGCCGAGCTGGAAAAGACCCGCAGCACCCGCGAGCTGGCGGCGCGGGTGAAAGGCGAGCGTGCCGACGAAATCACCGGGCAGTTTCCGGCGCAATGGCGCAAGGTGTCGCTGTCGCGGGGCAAGCTGGGCCTGCAGGAAGGCGATTGCGAGCTGATCGACGAGCTCAAGCGCAAGGTGCTGCCGAAGCTGGCCATCCGCATCGTCAAGGACGAGGTGAGCTGCATGCCCTACAGCCTGACCATGGGGCAGCCGCGGCTCGAAGTGGAGGCGCTGACGCAGACGCCGCAGCCAGATACGGCCGCGTCGGACCAGGCGAACAAGAGCTAGGGACAGCCGAACAAGAGCTAGGGACAGCCGAACAAGAGCCTGGCAAGGCCTGATTTGCTCATGTTTGGTCGCGGCA
>DATMEZ010000190.1:0-25914 GCA_035556415.1 Povalibacter sp. | reverse complement strand
CGTGCCTGAGCATTCTCGGCGGGATCGGGGCGGCCCTGACCGTCGGAGTGCGCCGCGGCAGCGTGCTGCTTGCGTTGCTGGTGCTGCCACTGGAGATGCCGGTGCTGATTTTCGGCGCCCGCGCGGTCGACCTGGCGATGCACGGCGAAGCAGCGCTCGGTCCGTTAAACTTGCTGGCGGCGCTCGCGCTGCTGTTCGTCAGCCTCGGGCCGTTTGCGATGGCCGCGGCCATGCGAATCAGTGTGGAATCATGACTTCTGAAGCACGTATTACAGGGGAAGAGCCGAAGTCCGGCACGCGCTGGCTGTGGTTCTTCAAGCTGGCCTCGCCACCGCACGCCTATCGACTGGCGGGCCTGCTGCGTCCCTGGTTCTTCTGGCCGGCGGTGGCGCTGATGCTGATTGCGGCATACGGCGGACTGTTGCTGGCGCCGCCGGATTATCAGCAAAAGGATGCCTTCCGCATCATCTATGTGCACGCGCCCGCGGCAGCGCTTTCGCTGATGGTCTACGTAGTGATGGCCGTAGCCGCGGCGATCGGCGTGATCTGGCGGATCAAGCTGGCGCACGCGGTGGCGGCTTCGTGTGCGCCGATCGGCACCTGGTTCACGGTGCTGACACTCGTCACCGGATCCATCTACGGCAAGCCCATGTGGGGCACCTGGTGGGAGTGGGATCCGCGGCTGACCTCCGAGCTGATCATGCTGTTCCTGTATCTGGGCTACATGGCGCTGCGGGCGTCGTTCGACGACACCCAGCGCGCCGACCGGGCCAGCGCCATCCTGGCCATTGTCGGCGTCGTCAACGTGCCGATCGTGAAGTACTCGGTGGTGTGGTGGAACAGCCTGCATCAGGGGCCGAGCATCTCCAAGCTGGATGCGCCGTCGATCGACTCCTCCATGCTCTGGCCGCTGCTCATCATGATGCTGGCGTTTGTGCTCTACTTCGTGGCGGTGCTCTGCAACCGGGTCCGCAGCGAGATCCTGAAGCGTGAGCGGAATACGGCCTGGTTGACTGAAAGACTTGCTAGATCATGAGCTTGAGTGAATTTCTTCAGATGAGTGGTTATGGCGCGTACGTGTGGTCGTGCTATGGCCTGACCCTGGCCGTGTTGATCGGCATCGAGTGGGCAGGCCGCCGCCGCCTGCGCGAAGAGCTGACCCGCGCCACCCGGCGGGCACAGATGGCGGAGGGCAAGTCATGACGCCGCGCCGTCGACGCATGCTGCTGGTGGGGCTGATCGTGCTTGGCGTGGCCAGCGCGGCGGCGTTTGCGCTCACGGCGTTCCAGGAGAATCTTCTTTATTTCTATTCGCCTTCCGATGTGACGGAAGGCAAGGCCCCGGAGAATCGCGTGTTCCGCATCGGCGGCATGGTCACGGAAGGCAGCTTCCATCGTCCGACCGGAAGCATGGAGGCGCGCTTCGTGCTCACCGACTACGCGCACAACGTTACGGTGCGTTACAGCGGCGTGCTCCCGGATCTGTTTCGTGAGGGGCAGGGCGTCGTGGCGCGCGGCCGGATGAATCCCGACGGCACTTTCGTGGCCGACGAGGTGCTGGCCAAGCACGACGAGAACTACATGCCACCTGACGTCGCCGACGCGTTGCGCAAGCAGCACGACAAGCGCGTGACTACGCCCATCCCGGCGAACTGAGCCTTGCGGGGGATTTCATGATCATCGAGCTGGGTCATTTCGCTCTGATCCTTGCGTTCTGCCTCACCTTGCCGCAGGCCTTCTTCGGCCTGGCAGGCGCAGCGTATCGCCGTCCGCACTGGATGGCGGTTGCCAGCCGCGCGGTCGCTGGGCAGTTCGTGTTCACTGCGCTGTCCTTCGGATGCCTGGCGTACGCGTTTTTCCAGAACGATTTTTCGGTGCTGTACGTCGCCCAGAACTCCAATTCGGAGCTGCCGACCTTCTATCGTTTCGCCGCCGTGTGGGGTGCGCACGAAGGCTCGCTGCTGCTGTGGATGCTGGTGCTGTCGCTGTGGAGCATCGCGGTAGCGGCACTGAGCAGCAACATGCCGCAGGCGATGACCAGCCGCGTGCTCGGCGTGCTCGGACTGATCAGCGGCGGCTTCGCGCTGTTCATTCTTCTGACCTCCAGCCCGTTCGAGCGCCTGTGGCCGGCGGCTGCGGACGGCCGCGATCTCAATCCGCTGCTGCAGGATCCGGCGCTGGCGATCCATCCGCCCATGCTTTACACCGGTTACGTCGGCTTCTCGGTGCCGTTCGCATTCGCGGTCGCGGCGATGCTGGAGGGCAAGCTCGACTCGGCCTGGGCGCGCTGGGTGCGGCCGTGGACCACGGTGGCCTGGCTGTTCCTGACCATCGGCATCGCGCTGGGCAGCTGGTGGGCCTACTACGAACTCGGCTGGGGCGGCTGGTGGTTCTGGGATTCGGTGGAGAACGCCTCCTTCATGCCGTGGCTGATCGGCACGGCGCTGATCCATTCGCTGGCCGTCACGGAGAAGCGCGGGCTGTTCAAGAGTTGGACCTTGCTGCTGTCCATCGCCGGCTTTGCGCTGGCGCTGCTCGGCACCTTCCTGGTGCGCTCCGGGGTCATCGAATCGGTGCATGCGTTCGCGAGCGATCCGGGCCGCGGCCTGTTCATCCTGGTGTTCCTGGCGGCCTGCGTGGGTGGAGCGCTCGGGCTGTACGCCTGGCGCGCGCCGCTGTTCAAATCCAACGTCGGCTTCGCTCCGGTGTCGCGCGAATCCTTCCTGCTGCTGAACAACGTGCTGCTGGTGGCGGCAACCGGGCTGATCCTGCTCGGCACGCTGTATCCGGTGTTCCTGGATGCACTGAACCTCGGCAAGATTTCCGTGGGACCGCCGTATTTCACCGTGGCCTTCCTGATCCCGATGCTGCCGCTGGTGTTCCTGCTGGCGCCGGGCATGCACGCGAACTGGAAGAAGGCAGCGTTCGGTCGCAAGAAGAAGCTGCTGACGGTGCTTGCGGCAGCGGCGCTGGTTCTGGCGGTCGCGGTGTTCTGGATCGCCTACGACCTGCATTCCGTGCTTGCCACCGTCGGTATCGCGGCGGCGTTGTGGGTGGCGTTCTCGGCGCTGGTGGAGCCGATCGAGCGGCTGCGCAAGGGACACAGCCTTTCGGCCAGCACGCTGGGCATGTGCGTGGCCCACTTCGGGCTGGCGATGTTCATCGTCGGTGCGACCACGGTGGAGTCCTACAAGATCGAGACGGACCTGAGCCTGCGGCCAGGCCAGACGGCGCAGCACGCCGGCTTCGACTTCACCATGAACAGCCTGCGCAACGTCGCCGGACCGAACTACGACGCCATCGAGAGCGAGATCGTGATCTCGCGTGACGGCAAGCAGGTGGCGGTGGTGCATCCGCAGAAGCGGACCTACCGGGTGCAGACCAGCCCGATGACCGAGGCAGGCATCGACGTGCGCTGGAACCGCGATCTGTTCGTCGCCATGGGCGAGCCGCTCGGCGATGGTGCGTGGAGCCTGCGCTTGCAGTACAAGCCGCTGATCCGTTTCATCTGGCTCGGCGCGCTGGTGATCGCGCTGGGTGGTGTCATCGCGGTTTGCGACAGGCGTTATCGCCAGCGCGTCGGCGCGACTGCCACTGCACCTGAAGGCGCGGCCAAGGCCGCGAGCGTGAGTTGATCCCTATGTGGCGTTTTCTCGTTCCCATTGGTTTGTTCACGGCGCTGGTGGCGTTCTTTTTCGTCAGCCTGGACCGCGACAAGGAGACGCTGCCCTCGCCACTGATCGGCAAACCGGCGCCGACATTCGAACTGCCCAACCTCGAAGATCCTGCGCGCAGCGTCGCCGGTAGCGATTTCGCCGGCAAGCCTTACGTGCTGAACGTCTGGGGGACCTGGTGCGTGGGCTGTCGCCAGGAGCACGAGACCTTGCTGCAGATCGCACAGCGCGGTGAAGTGCCCATCGTCGGTCTGAACTGGAAAGACGATCGCGCGCAGGCGCAACTCTGGCTGAAGGAACTGGGCAATCCTTACTCCGTGGTCGCCTCCGACGATGAAGGCCGGGCCGCCATCGACTGGGGCGTGTACGGCGCGCCGGAAACCTTCCTGGTCGATGCGCAGGGCAAGGTGATCTACAAGCACATCGCGCCGATGACGATGGAGATCTGGGAACGCGAATTCGTGCCGTTGCTCGCGCAGGCGGGAGCACAGCACCGATGAAGGCTTTATTGCTCGCCGTCTTCATTGCGTTGTGCGTGCAACCTGCGCTGGCGATCGATACCGCGCCGGCTTTCGACGATCCAGCGTTGCAGGCGCGGTACAACAAACTGATCCACGAGTTGCGCTGCGTCCAGTGCCGCAGCCAGTCGATTGCGGATTCGAATGTCGGACTGGCTGCCGATCTACGACGCGAAGTTCGCGAACTCATCGCGGCCGGCAAGAGCGATCAGGAGATCCTGACGTACATGACCGACCGTTACGGCGAATACATCCTGTACAAGCCGCCGCTGAACTCGACCACCTGGTTGTTGTGGGCGGCGCCGGTGCTGCTGCTGGTGATCGGTGGCACGGTGGCCGCGGTCGTCATCGTGCGCAAATCTCGCCTGCCGGATGACGACGCCGAAACCAGCTCGGGTGCTTCATGACTGCTTTTGTGATCGTCTGTGCCGCAATGCTGGCGGCGGCGCTGCTGTGGGTTACGTTGCCGTTGCTGCGTCCAAAAAGCGCCGAAGATGCGGCGCAGACGCGCAGCGAACGGCAGGCTTCGACCGTGGTGATCGCGCTGTTCGTGCCGGTCATCGCCGCGGCGATGTACGCGGGCCTGAGCAACTGGGACTGGAAAGCCGCGCAGACCGCAGCGGAGAATCAGGCCAACGTCGAGCAGATGCTGCAGCAGCTGCAAGCCAAGCTGAAACAGAACCCGCAGGACGAGAAGGGGTGGCTGCTGCTGGGCCGTTCCTACGCGGCGCTGGAGCGCTTCGCGCCGGCGGTGGACGCTTATCAGCACGCCTACGATCTGACCCAGGGCGAGGACGTCGATGCCATCGTCGGGCTCGGCGAGGCCCTGGTGATGGTGGACCAGAAGGAACTCACGGGCCGCGCCGGCAAGCTGTTCGATGCCGCGCTGGAAAAGCAGCCGACCAATCCCAAGGCGCTGTGGTACGCCAGTGTCGCGGCGTTGCAGGCGGGTGATCTGAAACTGGGGCGCGATCGCCTGCAGATGCTGCTGGCGCAGAATCCGCCGGAGGAGCTGCGTGGCGTCCTGCTGCGTCAGATCGAGGATCTCACGCAGCAGATCGGCGACGGTGCAGAAGGCGCCGCTGCCAATGCGCCGTCTGGCGCAGCAACAGCGCAGGCGCAGCCGGGCGAGAAGCGTGTAATCCGTGCCTCGGTCAGCATCGATCCGAAAATACAGCAACAGCTGCGGGAGCCGATCGCGCTGTTCGTTCTTGCGCGGGATCCGTCGGCGGGTGGACCGCCGCTGGCGGTTCAGCGCCGTATTTCCACCGACGCACCGCTCACGCTCGAGCTGAGCGAGCGCGATGCAATGCTGCCGAGCCATACCATTGCCAGCGTGCCGCGTGTGCAGGTGGTAGCGCGCCTGTCACGTTCCGGCGCTCCGCAGGCTGCCAGCGGCGATTTCTACGGGGAAGCCGACTATGATTTCAGCAAGGACACGGGCACATTGCACATCGTCATCGATCGCACCGTTCCCTGAAAGCGCCCACCGTGAGCGCCACCTGAGCCATCGCACACCAAAGAGAACGTAAAGTCCCTAGATGTCAGTCGCGACCCCGATCTCATTTGCCGGACTGCCTTCGATGGTGCCGGCCTTCGTTCGTGTGCTGCTCAGCAAGAAGCCGTACATCGCGCCACCCGGTATCCAGATCACGCCGGTCGAGCTGGAAGTGCGCAGCGTCAAGCTGTCGCCGCGGCATCTGCAGCAGTATCGCGAAGTCTGCGGCGTTCCTGGCGGCGTCGCCGCATTGCCGCCGGCCTACCTGCACACCGTGGCCATGCCCATGCACATGCAGCTGTTCATCGCGAACGGCTTTCCGGTGAAGGTGCTGGGACTGATCCATCTGCGCAACACCATTCGCGTCCACAAGAGCGTCGAGGTGGCCGTGCCGCTGCGCCTGCGGGTGCATTTCGACACCCTGCGGCTGACCGACGCCGGCCAGGAATACGATTTCACCACTCGCTACGAGCAGCACGGTGAACTGGTCTGGGAGGAAATCAGCACCATGTTCGCGCGCGGCAATGCGCCGGCCAAGGGCGAGGGCGGCAAGCGTCCGTCGATCGAGCGCTCTGCGCACCCGCAGACCGGGGTCGACACGCAGACTCTGGAAATTCCGCAGAACACCGGTTGGCGCTATGCGCGCGTCTCGGGTGATTTCAATCCGATTCATTTGACGGCGCGCACCGCCGAGATGTTCGGATTCAAGCAGCCGGTGGCGCACGGCATGTGGTCGCTGGGCCGTTGTCTCGGCGCCGCGGCCCAACAGCTGCCGTCGGAACGGATCCAGGTCGATACCCAGTTCAAGCTGCCGGTGTACCTGCCGTCGCAGGCGCTGGCGCGTACCTGGGAGGTGGAGGGCGGCCACGACATCTCGATGTGCACGATGCGCGGCGACCGGTTGCACCTGGCGATGCAGGTGCGCAGATTTTAACGACGGGACGGAAACGAAGCTCCATGGAACTGCTCGAAGGAATTGAATCGCGGACCTCGGCGACGAAGCTCAGCGAGCCCGCACCGACGCGCGAACATCTGGAACGCATCATCAACGCTGGCCTGCGCGCGCCGGATCATGGTCGGCTGCGACCGTGGCGTTTCGTAGTGCTGGAAGGAGCTGCCCGGGCGAAGCTCGGCGACGTGATGGCGGACATGCTGCGCGCCAAGGTGCCGGATGCAACGCCGGATCAGCTGAACTCCGAGCGCAACAAGCCGATGCGTGCGCCGATGATCGTGGCCGTGGCCGCGAAGATCACCAAGGGAAAGATTCCCGAAATCGAGCAGGTGCTGGCAGTCGGCGCAGCGGCGCAGAACATGTTCCTCGCCGCGAACGCGCTGGGTTACGGCGTGATGTGGAAGACCGGCGGTGCCGCCTATGATCCCAAGGTCAAGACGCTGCTCGGACTCGCTCCCGAAGATCACATCGTCGGGTTGCTCTATCTGGGAACGACGACGACCGCAGGCCCGCTGATTGCTGCTCCCGCGCAGGGAGTCGTGCGCTGGCTGTGAGCTGACTTGCAGGCTCTGTGAGCCGATTTTGCGGGACACCCATCGAAGGGGACGACGATGACAGCAAGGTATGCGATGACCCGCCCGATCTATCTATCCCGACCGCTGGTGGCGGTGCTGAGCGTCGCGCTTCTATGCGGCGTCGGTGCCTGCTCCAGAAAGCAGTCGAGTGAGCCGGAGTCTGCGGTTGCACCGCCGAGCGTTGCCGAGCCGCCAACGTCGGCACCGGCACCCACGGGAAAGATCCTGGACATGATGGGTCCGCAATGGACGCTGGAGAGTTTCGATGCCAACGACCCCGTGCCCGCCGACGTCCAGATCACGCTCGCCGTCAGTGTCGGCAAGCTCAACGGCAACGGCGGCTGCAATCGCTACATGGGCTCGATCGACAACGGCGCTGCGCCCGGACAGCTGGTCATCGGGCCGCTGGCCTCGACCGACATGGCCTGTGCGCAGGCCGCGAATGAAGCCGAGAGGCGCTACCTGAGCGCCTTGCAGTACGCCCGGACGTTCACGGTGCAGGATGGCAAGCTGTTGGTCGGCTACATGGATGGCGATACCGCACGCACGCTGACGTATTCGCGATAGCGGCGCGCGGATTCCTCAACTACTGATTGACGTTGTTTCCCCCGCGGGCGCTACTACCGGGGTGAAATACCGATACCTTCACGCAACGCTCGCTTGTGCCTTGCTGCTGAGCGCTTGCGCCACCGATCCCATCGAAGTAGCCGGCGACGCCGGGGCGCTGCCGGCATTCCGGACTTTCACGGTGCAGGAAGAGCGCTACGTCTTTCCCGAACAGATCACTGACGAACAGCGACAGCACGTCAGCGCGGAATTGCGTCGGGTCGCCGTGGGTGCGCTGGAGAACCGTGGCTACCAGGAGGTGACGGCCGATGCGACTCCGGACGTGCTGGTGGTGCTTGGCGCGGTCAGCAGGACCACGCTGACGCCGGCCACCGAAGCCGAACTCAACAAGCACATCAGGCCGGTGGATACCTCGGTGTTCGACGCGTCTGCCGGCAATGCACCGGGTGGCGTCGTGAACGATCGGCCCGCAGGCGTCGGCCGGGAAGGCGATCTGATCCTGTATCTGCTCGATCCGGCCACGCAGCGTTCGCTATGGCGCGCCAGCGCCAGCGGCTCGGCCACCAGCGCGAACGAGGCGCTGCGCAAGGCACGCGCCACCTACCGCTCGATGGCCAAGAAACTTCCCGAAGCGGGCACCGGTACGAAATAATCAACGGATAACAGCCGACGTACGGCGGACTTTCCCGGAGGTCTCACATGCTGCGCACCCTGTACGCACTCCTGTGCGTTCCGATGCTTCTTGCTCCGCTCCAGGTCGTTGCCCAGGCACAGCCCGATGCCGCCGAGACCGCGTTGGCGACTGTCATCGCCGACTACGAGAAATTCCAGAAGCAGGTGGATCCGGTCACTGCCGGGCAGGAAGGCGATCGCGACGCGCTGCGGCGCCTGCCGGACGTGCGGCCGCAAGCCGAAGCGGCACAGCTCGAAGCACTGAAGGCTTTCCGCCAGCGCCTGGCCGACATCGATGCAGGGCAGCTGGCGGCGGATTCAGCCCTCAATCATGCCTTGCTGTCGCACCTGGTTTCGGAAGCGATCGAGGAGGCCGGCTTCGATTTCTCCCGCATCGCTTTCCAGAACGACGACGGCTTTCACACCCTAGCGGATTATCTGGCACGCACCACGTCCATTGCTTCGCGTGAGGATGCGGATGCGTGGATGGCTCGATTGGAAGCGCTGCCCGACTGGTACGACCAGAACGTCGCCAACCTGCGCCGGGGAATCGAGACCCGCCTCACGCAGCCGCGCATCGTGGTCAATCGGGTTCTCGAGGTAGCGCGCCGCCAGGCCGACATGAAGGCGCAGGACAGCCCGCTGTTCCTGCCTTTCACGCGCCTGCCCGCAACCATTCCGGCGTCAGCGCAGGCCGAATATCGAACGAAGGCCCTGCAGCTGATCGACTCGCGCATTCTGCCGGCGCAGAAAGCCTTCGCCGCTTTCCTGGCGCGCGACTATTTACCGGCCGCACGCCGCTCGATCGCGTGGCGCTCCACACCGAACGGCGAAGCAAGCTATCGCTTCCTGGCGCGTCGTGAAACCACCACGAACATGACGCCGGACGAAATCCATCAGCTGGGTCTTTCCGAGGTCGCGCGCATTCGCGGCTTGATGGAGAAGACCATTACGGAAACCGGCTTCAAGGGCAGCTTTGCGGATTTCCTGCAAATGCTGCGCACCGACCCGCGCTTCTATGCGCATACGCCGCAAGAGCTGCTGGAGAAGGCGAGTGAAATCGCCAAGCGTGCGGACGATCGCCTGCCGCCGTTGTTCGGCACGCTGCCACGCCTGACTTACGGCGTGCGTCCGGTGCCGCCGGAAATGGCCGAGGGTTACACCACCGGCCGCTACTGGGGCGGCAGTCCGACGCTCGGCCAGGCCGGCGGCTACATGGTCAACACTTCACACCTGGATCAGCGGCCGCTGTACGAACTGCCGGCGCTCACCGTGCACGAAGCGGTGCCCGGGCATCATTTGCAGATCGCGCTGTCGCAGGAGCTGACCGGGCTGCCGTACTTCCGTCGCAACCTGGGCCCGACCGCGTTCGTCGAAGGCTGGGGCCTGTATTCCGAGTTCCTCGGCGAGGAAATGGGGATCTATCGCGATCCTTACGAGCGCTTCGGCCGCTATTCCTACGAGATGTGGCGGGCCTGCCGCCTGGTTGCCGACACCGGCATTCACTGGCTTGGCTGGGACATCGAGAAGGCGCGCAGCTGCTTCACCGAAAACTCGGCGCTGGCGCCGCACAATATCCAGACGGAGCTGGAGCGTTACATCTCCTGGCCCGGCCAGGCACTGGCTTACAAGATAGGCGAACTGCGTTTCCGTGCGCTGCGCAGCGAAGCGGAGAAGGCGTTGGGCGAACGTTTCGATGTCCGCCAGTTCCATGATGTGGTGCTGCTCGGCGGCGCCTTGCCGATGGACGTACTCGAGACGCGGGTGCGGGCCTGGATTCGAACCCAGCTCGATTCCGCTCAGCGCGAGTAGGCGTCGCAGTCCTTCGCCGCTGGTCGAGATCCCGCAGGGGCAGCCAATCATCCTGGCCGCAGCATCTGCACGTGCGGGATGTCATCTTCGAGGTAGCGCTCGGAAACCGTGACGAAGCCCAGCGATCCATAGAAACGTTCCAGGTGCGCCTGGGCGCTGATGCGTACACCCCGGCCGGGGTGATGCCGGTCGATGTATTCCAATGACATTTCAACGAGCGTGCGTCCGATGCCGGTGCCGCGCATCGGCTTCGACGTCAGCACCCGGCCGATCGAAGGTTCGGCATAGCGCACGCCCGGTCCAAGCACGCGCAAATACGCGGCAACTTCGCTGCCTGACCAGCCGATCAGGTGCATGGCGTCGAGGTCGAGCCCATCCAGCTCCTGGTAGGGACAGGACTGCTCCACTACGAACACGGCCTCGCGTGCGGCGCAGACTGCATACAACTGCGGCGCCGACAGGTCGGCGAATCGGTCCCATTGCCATTGGATCATCGGTAATCCGTTGCTGTGTGTCGGAAGATGCAATGGTACGCGACCACG
Source organism: Povalibacter sp. (assembly GCA_035556415.1). Taxonomy (GTDB): domain Bacteria; phylum Pseudomonadota; class Gammaproteobacteria; order Steroidobacterales; family Steroidobacteraceae; genus Steroidobacter. The sequence continues at coordinate 15,105 of DATMEZ010000190.1, read as the reverse complement.
AGCGACTACCGACGACTGCGTTGTCATGCCCTGAAACGGGCTAGTAGTATCCTGCGGGGCCGCGGCGACACAGCGACGATCCGCGCGGCACGGCGATCTCCTACAACCGATTGCACCCAGGGGCCCACTCATGTCCGTGCAGACCACGACACAGGCACGTACCGGCGCTGGCAACGTCAACTATCGCGCCGCCCTGGTGGTGCTGACGTCCCTGTTCCTGATGTGGGGACTGATCACCTCGCTGAACGACATCCTGATCCCGCATCTCAAGGCCGCGTTCTCGCTGAGCTACGTCGAAGCCATGCTGATCCAGTTCTGCTTCTTCGGCGCCTACTTCGTGGTGTCGCTGCCGTCGGGCTACCTGGTGGAGCGGGCAGGGTACAAGCGCGGCATCATCATCGGCCTGGCGACTGCCGGTGTCGGCTGCCTGCTGTTCTATCCGGCTGCTGGCAGCCACTCGTATGTGTTCTTCCTGCTGGCGCTGTTCATCCTGGCCTCGGGCATCACGCTGCTGCAGGTGGCGGCCAATCCGTACGTGGCCATTCTCGGCCCGCCGCAGACTGCTTCGGCGCGCTTGAATCTCACGCAAGCCTTCAACTCGCTGGGCACGACCATCGGGCCGTTCCTCGGCTCGGTGCTGATCCTGTCGGCGATGACTCCACAACCGGATGCCGCCTCGCAGGCCGCAGCGGAAGCAGCTTCGGTGCAGGGACCGTACCTGGCGCTCGCGGCCGTGCTGTTCATGATCGCCGTGCTGATCGGCATCGTGCGGCTGCCGAGCGTCGAGGCCGCCCGGCAACCGGCCGATGCGCCAGCTGCGGGCGCCTACCAGCAGCACGACAGCGTATGGGCCTACCGGCATCTGGTGCTGGGCGCGATCGGCATTTTCGTTTACGTCGGCGCCGAAGTGGCGATCGGCAGCTTCCTGGTGAACTTCATGGAGCGGCCGGAGATCGCCGGGCTGTCCGCCGAGACCGCTGGCAAGCATCTGTCGTTCTACTGGGGCGGTGCCATGGTCGGGCGATTCATCGGCTCGGCGGTGCTGGCGCGCGTCAAGCCGGGCAAGGTGCTGGCGTTCAATGCGCTGGTGGCCGGCGTTCTGCTGCTCACGGCGATGCTGTTCGCCGGTCGCACGGCCATGTGGGCGCTGCTCGCCATCGGCCTGTTCAACTCCATCATGTTCCCGACCATCTTCACGCTGGCCATCGAGGGGCTGGGCCGGCACACCGGCGCCGGCTCGGGCGTGCTGTGCATGGCCATCGTCGGCGGCGCCATCGTTCCGGTGCTGCAGGGCTTCTATGCCGATCACGTCAGCGTGCTGTATTCCTTCGTCATTCCGCTGCTGTGCTATCTCTATGTCGCGTACTACGGCCTGAAAGGCCATTACGCGGATTTCAAACCAGCGGGCAGCTGAGTTGTCGGAAAGCCCGAGGCCCCCGGGATGACTTGCAGGCGGATGCTGCATTCGCACGTGCTCATGATTTTATGTCCAGCGCGTTTGCAGTGGGAGCGAGTGATTTGATGGGCGGTGCAGCACGAAGGGACGTTGCTGCACGCCGATATGCCATCCGGGTCTTACACAAATCGGTGCTGTCGGTGTATAGAAAAGACTGGGACAACGGGTCCCAGCCGAAAGAAATGGGATGCAGCATGATCCTGACCACCCGCACAAGAAAAATGATCCAGGTGCTGGCCTGCGCGGCAGCGCTCGGTGCGGCGTCGACCGCATTGACCTCGTCGGCGGCGTTCGCCGCCGAGCCCGCCAACAAGATCACCACCAAGGCCGTCGCCGAGCCGCTGAAGAAGGCGCAGGCGGCGATGAAGAACAAGCAGTGGGACACCGCCGCGGCGGAGATCAAGAAAGCACAGGCGGTACAACAGAAGACCGCCTTCGAGACCTACCAGCTCGATGAGTTCCTGGGCTACATCCTGATCCAGCAGAAGAAGTTCGGTGAGGCCGCGCCGGTCTTCGAGCGGGCGCTGAATTCCGGCCGGGTGCCGGCTGCGCAAGTGGACGATCGCATGCGCACGCTCGCGGAGCTGTACTTCCAGCTCAAGAACGACCGCAAGGCGGTGGAGTGGGCCAACAAGTTCCTGAGCAAGAATCCCAACCAGCAGGACGTCTCGGTGCTGCTGGCGCAAGCGGAGTACCGCCTGGGCGACTACAAGAACGCGGCCGCGCACATGAACAAGGTCATCAGCAACGCCGAGCGCGCCGGCCGGCAGCCGTCGGAGAGCTGGCTGCAGATCGTCCAGAGCTCACAGTACAACCTGAACGACAACAAGGGCTCGGCCGCCGTGCTCAGCAAGCTCGTTCGTTACTATCCGAAACCGGAGTACTGGACCAGCCTGCTGGACATCTACAGCCGCGACGTCACCGACGATTCGCTCAAGCTCGGCTACTACCGGCTCATGAACGAAGTGGGCGTGCTCAAGCGCCGTGACCGCTACTTCGAGATGGCGCAGCTGGCAATCGATGCCGGGGTGCCCAGCGAAGCACAGCGGATCCTCGAAACCGGATTGCAGAACGGCGCGCTCAAGACCGATGACAAGCTCGAGCACGGGCGCATCGAACGCCTGCTGAACATGGCGAAGCAGCGCACCACCGCCGATCGTGCCTCGCTGGAGCAGCTGGCGAAGGAGGGGGAGAAGGCGGCTCAGGGGCAGGTCGACATCGGACTGGGTCAGGACTACCTTGGCTACGGCCGGTACGACGAGGCCATCGCGGCGCTGAAGCGGGGCATCAGCAAAGGCGGACTGACCGACGTTGATGCGGCCCAGCTCAGCCTGGGACGGGCTTACCTGGAGAAAGGGCAGAAGGATCAGGCCCGGCAGGCCTTCAAGGCGGTCGACAGCAAGTCCAAGTGGGGCCAGCTGGCGCAGCTGTGGGAACTCCACAGCTACGCCGCCGCCTGACGCGATCGATCCGATCGCCGCGGGTCATCGGCGCAGCTTGGCAGGGAGTCTTCGGACCTCTGCCAGGCTGCGCCTGTTCGCTAGGACGCCGCGTGACGCAGTCTGCCAAAGATGCGGACGAGATCGCCCAACTGGTAGTGCGCATTCAAGCCGCTGGGGTTGGGTAATACCCAGACTGCTGCTGTTCCCAGCGGCTCAGGCTGCGACCCGATTGCAGCTTTGGGTTTGCCGAAGGCCGTTCGATAGGCACCAACGCCCAGCACGGCGACAATCCCAGGTTCGTATCTCCGGATCTTCCTGCGTAACTTCTCGTAGCCCTCGGCCAGCTCATCTTTCGTCACCTCGTCGGCCGCCGCCGTAGTACGGGCCACCAGGTTCGTTATCCCCAGTCCATGCTGTAACAAGGCTCGTTCCTCGACCGGCGCGAGCTGTCTTTCCGTGAAGCCCGCCTGATGCAGCACCGGCCAGAAGCGATTTCCCGGCCGCGCGAAGTGATGACCCGTGGCGCCGGAATACAGGCCTGGATTGATGCCGCAGAAAAGCACGCGCAGTTGCGGTGCAATTACGTCCGGCACGGTCTTGTCTCTTGCCGCAAGCAATGCCGCCCGGTCCGGCGTACTGGATTTTTCACGCATGGGGTCATTATCCGCAGGCCGCGTCTGGTAATGAAAGGCCAGCCGCGCAATGCGGCAGGATCCCCTGCGTATGGAGCCGGAACCTCGCTCGGCTCCAGGAGTTTGCGTAACGTCCTTTCATTTGCACATGGCTTTGCAGACATGCGCGTCGAGCCCACTTTCTGGCGGCATCTGGACGAACAGCGTCGCTATTTTCCGGACTGGACCGATCGCCCGCTGGCGAGCAGCCCGGAGCTGGAAGCCGATCGCAACTCGTATCTGGCCGGCGGTTACGCCGAAGAGTTCGGCTATCGCGCAACACTCACGTCCTCGCGAGGAGTGCCAGTGCTCGACGAAGAGTTTCCGGAGCTCTGCAACGAATGGCACAGCCAGGCGATGGCGACACATCCCGGCTATCCCTTGAGACCTCATCCGTTTGCCGCCGATATCGACATCGATGTCGTCGAGTCTCTTCAGGTCGCGGGTGGGGCCTCCTGCGCCGCATCTGACCGCGGCAAGCGCTTCGTCACCAATACAGAGGATGCAGAGCGCCACGGTGCGTTCATGGCCGTCCGCCAGCGAAGCTACGAGCGCGAACGCCATCCTGCAGCTCATCGCGCCGCGGCTGTGTCAACCCGATGGGCGGCCGCTTTGGTGTCACTGCGATGGGCATTGCGGCACCGCTGAGGGCCGGTATTGTGCGATCTTCGGGATCGCAGAGTCGGTAACGAACTTCTTTATGCAGAGAGGAGGGCGCGCGCGAATGATTCATTTGGTACGCGCGGCACTCCTGGCGAGAGCATTTGTCGCAGTGTTACCCTGGATTGGACGGCGTTAACAAGTCCAACAAGCGTGCCGGGGAACGGGTGGATCTCAGCAAGGTTCGTGAAATGGCGGCATTGCGCCGCTACGTCTCAATTCCTTCAAAGCATCGCCTGGGAGCGCGTCTTGGATTCGTTGCGCCGCGCGCTTAGAGCAATGTGCGCGGTCGCCATTCTCGTGGCAGGCGTCCATCAAGAGGTGGCCGCTGAGACGAAGGCGGCTACGCCAGAGTCGGTGAGACCGGTCCCTGTACCAGGACGGTCCGCCAAGCCGAAAGACAGAATATATTTCACCCGGATCGGCCCTTCGCGGTCCGAACTATTCATCGCGAACCTCGACGGCACTGGCGAACGCCAACTCTTGCCGAGCCCCTCGGTCGATTACAACGCTTCATTTTCCAAGGACGGTCAATGGGTGATCTTCACCTCCGAACGCGCGGGATCCGCCGATATCTACCGGGTCCGCACAGACGGCTCTGGTCTTGAGCGCCTGACCGACAGCCCTTGGTTCGACGATCAAGCGGCGCTCTCACCCGATGGTGGAACCGTCGCATTCGTATCCACCCGAGAGCGCGGTACCGCTGATATCTGGCTTCTCGACCTTCGCACCCACCGGTCTCGAAACCTGACGCAGGGCGTTGGCGGAAACTTCCGTCCCAGCTGGTCGCCTGACGGCAAGACAATCGCGTTCACATCAGACCGAGGCGAGCCACATCGCCGCAACGATCCCATATGGGAGCTGATGCACTTCACGGCGCTCTACACGATGGACACCGAAGGCCTCGGCCTGCGTCGTCTAACGCCGGTAGATGAAGTTGCGGAAAGTCCGCAATGGTCGCCAGACGGCAAGCGGATCATCTACACGCATCGTATCGACGATCAGCATCCTCGGCAGATCATCCAGATCACGCTTCAAACCGGCGCCAGGAAAATCATCGTCGAAGGCCTGCCCGGCGGTCCTTCGACTTCAGCGCAATACATCGGCGAGCACGAGGTCGCTTACACAACGGCAGGGACACTTCGATACACATCGGGCCGCCAAGGAAGCGAGTCGATTCGCGCCGTCCATCCGAGGTGGTCGGCGGATGCGACTCAAGTGGTTTATGAGAGGGCGATTGCGGAGCCTTCAGCTGCCATGCCGGTCATCGCGGCTTACAGCATCAGTCCGAGGTTTGAGCTGCTTCGTACCGGCCGCTTCGCGACGTTCTCACCGGACGGCCGCCAGTTCCTCGTCAGCGGCAACCTGCCGTCGGAGGATCGCAGCATCAGCATCCTGGATGCGAGCGGCGCCAACGTTCGGACGATTTTCCAGAACGACAAGCTCGTGATCGGGGGCACATCGTGGTCTTCCGACGGCCGCTTGATCGCGTTCGGCCTGGGAGGTTTTTTCGAACGGCCGGTCGCTCCGGCTCGGTTAGCGACCATTCGGCCTGACGGTTCGGATTTCCGTGTGCTGATCCAGGCAGATGGCAGCAGTGGCATGCCTAGCTTTGCACCGGACGGAAGACGGCTCGTCTTTCGAGCCCTTGGGAAGCAGGACCAAGGCCTGAGGATACTGTCGCTCGCTGATATGAAACTTTCGGTGCTTACTACCGCATGGGACAACTTTCCTTCGTGGTCCCCGTGCGGTGATCGCATAACCTTCACCCGGCAAGTCGATGGCGATTTCGAGATCTTCACCGTCAATGCGGATGGCACGGAACTGCGCCAACTGACCCAGGACCATGGCAACTTGGGGAATTGTTTGCCATGCATGCGGACGGAACCGAGTTGCAACAAGTCACCGACAACAGGTGGGAAGACCTGACCGGCGCATGGCTGACTTCGAGCGGCCTGCCACACGATGAACTGGGTTGTAAGCGCGCACGGTGATCGCGTCGACAGTAGGAATTTGAGCGTCGCTACAACGCTGTGCTGGATTCAGTGCAGTGCATCGGGCCCATCAGCGTGAGGCGCGACCTCGACCTGTGTCACGGAATTCTGCCACCTTGAGCTGGTAGAACACTTCGCTATGGAATGGCTCTTTCTGATCGTTCTGGTGCTTATCGTCGCCGTGGCAGCGGCAGGCAAAGTTCGCGTCGCAGCTCCGAAAACGTGGCCGTTGCGTCCGGTGCCGGTGTTGTCGAAATCTGAGCAGGTATTGTTCTGGCGGCTGAGGGAAGCGCTGCCGGAGCGCGTCGTGCTGGCCCAAGTACAACTGAGCCGCTTGGTGAAGATCGACGCTGCGGGACGTGCTCGGTTGGCGGTCCTTAATCGGATCGACCGCAAGAGCACCGATTTCGTGGTGTGTTCGAAGGATCTGCAACCGCTATGTGTGGTGGAACTCGATGACAGCTCGCACACTCGGGCATCGCAGCGTAAGCGTGATGCCGATAAGGATGCGGCGCTACAGGCCGCTGGGCTGCGTGTGGTGCGTTATCACGTGAAGTCAATGCCGGCGGTCGCAGAGATTCGAAACACTATTGAGCTGCCCGAAGTTAGAACAGATTCCATTGCTGTGGCTCGGCCAGTTGCCGCTTCAGTTCCTTAACGAGTTCGCGTGTGTATGGGATGGCGCGGATGTCACCGGGTGAGACCCAGGCGCCTTCAGGCGTCCAGATGCGATCTGCGTACAGGCGGTAGCCGCGCCAGTGCGGGTTGAGCATGCCTAAGTCGCCTACGGTCTTGAGCTGCACGATGGCGCGATGTGCGGCCGGCAGCTGGCCAGCGCGCTTCCAACGTTTTGCTGTCTCGATGTGTACGCCCGTGATGTCCGCCAGCAGCAGGGCGGACAGCCCGTAAAGCTCGGACTCCATTGCAGATAAAATGATCGGCTGCGGAGCTCGGTGGCTTTAGGTCAGTCTCCATCGACGACATAACATAATATACATTATGCGCAATTACCCTAAGGGAGCTAGGACATGCGTAACCGATTGCCCCGACAGCCAAAAAACCTTCGGGCTCGTCTCTCAGCCGCCAGTACGGACGGCACAGATGGTCGCTCATGGATTGCATGGCGCCGAACGCAGGATTTGGTCGAGCTTGGCTACGTCAGCGCCCGTACGGCACGTTCATGGCGCCAGAAACGTCGGCTTCCTGCCTGGGCCGCTGGCTGGATCCAACTCATCGCGAATGGCGATCTCGGCCGTATCGATACCGCCTGGGCTCAGTGGCAGCTTTGCCGCGGCGAAATTATTTCGCCTGATGGCTGGAGCTTCAGGCCTGCTGAAGTCGCCACCATTGCGTTTCGCAATCAGAAGATTCGCTTCCTCGAAGACGATCTGGAGCGGCTCACGGCGGATCATCGGCGGTTGCAGGCCCTGATCCTGGCCTGGGTCGAATACCTTCAACAGCATGGCCTGGCGCCGCCCCCAGCCTTGCAGGTCGAATTGCAGAAACTGCTGCCCAAGCGATTGAAGCTGACACCGCGCTGATTACTGGGCACTGACGGCAATACGATTACCAGCACATCCGATGACCTCCGTCGCCGTTGTGCGCCGGGTTGCCTTTCGAAGTCGCAGGTGTATATTCCAACGCTAGTTCTTTGAGTGACCAATAGAAAGTCATCGAGCGAACTTAAAGTAGATTCTCACTTCGCCGCCGCTGTGGTCGTCGTTTCCGCGCTACAGGTTCGCTGCGGCAAAGCCGTTCACTCACTCCGTCCGTGTGGGGAGGAAGTTGCAATGAGCAACGCCTGGGAGAGTTTTTTCGCCGCGACGGTGGTCCTGGCCTCTGCCGGACCCGTCAAGCATCGTTTGTTCGAAGCCTACCGGACCCATCTGCTGGGGCTGGACCAGGAAGATCTGCCCAAGGAAATCCGCGAGGAATTCTCTTCGGTGTGCAGCTGCATGTCCTGCGTGCGGCCGTTGCGAGGTGAAACGGCTGAGCAAGCCACCGTGCGCAAGATGTCCGACATGGAAGCCGGCCAGATCGCGGTGCGTATCGTCAACATGCTTGGCGTGATTGCACGGGTGCAACTGTTCCAGCGGGCACCCAAACTGCGAGCCGTCGGCGACGATTGAGATCTGCACAGCCGTATCTCGAATGGGATCGGCTGAATGCCTGGGCGTCGCTGCAAATGGCAACGAGCCTGCTCACACGCGGCACACGCTCGTCGCGTAACGGCCCGGAACGCGGCCAGTACTAGTCCAGCTTGAAATCGATCACGTCCCAGCGCGCCGTATCCTCATGGCGCGCCTGGCGCCGGATGGCATCGGCGATCGAGCGCTCGTTCCACTCGACGATCTCATCGCCCAGCGCCTCCAGTTGCACCGGCAGCTTCTCCTTCACGCCGAAGGACTCCAGCACGATCACCGGCTTGTCCATGCCCTTGGCGCAATTGAGCTGAAAATCGATCCATTCGCGGTGCTGGCGATACAGGCCGGACGGTACGATCACCACCTCGGCCAGCACGATCTGCTTGCGCAGTTCCTCGCGCATGGCCTCGCCGCTCAAGCCCAGGCGCGGCGACGGATCGCTGCAGTTGCGATAGTAGAAGTTGTGGGAGCTTTCCAGGTACTCGAACACCCGTTCGTAGTCGTCGGCCGGCTCGAACACGTGGCTGACGAAAAGTCGTACGGGATTCTGCTGCGAAATACTCACTTCGTCCTCGCCGGTGCGGCTGCTTTCGGGCGGAATCTTAATCGAGAATACGTGTATTTGCCGACTTGCCCGCATCGCTGCCCTCCGCGCCCAGCGGACCGGGCGAGCCTGCGATAGAATGCGGCGCTGCGATTCCTCCGCGCGCCTTCCCCAGTCGAACGATGCGCTTTGTTCTCTACAACATCCGGTATGCGACCGGCACGGGTCCGGCGTTCCATTTACCGGTTCCGGGTGCGGGTTATCTGCGCAGCAACTCGCGCGTGCTGGAGCGTCTGACGCAATACCTGAAGTCGCTGGATCCGGACCTGGTCGGACTGATCGAGGTCGACACCGGTTCGATCCGCTCCGGGCTGGTCAACCAGGCCACCCAGATCGCCAATGCGCTGGGTCATTACTCGATGTACCAGTGCAAGTACGGCGCGGCCTCGTTCAACCAGCTGCTGCCCATCGTGCGCAAGCAGGGCAACGCTTTCCTGGCGGCACCGCGGGTCGAAGGCGAGCGGTTCCATTATTTCGAAACCGGCATCAAGCGCCTCATCATCGAACTGGAGCTCGAGGAAGTCTCGATCTTCCTGGTGCACCTGTCGCTGAAGTTCCGGCATCGCCACGACCAGCTGCGGCACCTGCACGAACTGGTGAAGCGTGCCAGCAAGCCGGTGATCGTCGCCGGGGACTTCAACACCTTCTGGGGCGATCATGAGATCTACCTATTCATGGAGGCCTCGGGCCTGAAGAGCGCCAACCGCCTCGGCCTGCCCTCCTATCCCAGCCGCAATCCGCGCAAGGAGCTGGATTTCGTGCTTTATTCCAACGGCATCGAGGTCACGCACTTCGAGGTGCCCGACGTGCGGTTCTCCGATCACCGGCCGTTGGTCTGCGATTTCCAGGTGCGGTAGGCCGATCCGGCCAAAGCGAGGATGTCCATGCAAGCGCTCAATGCGGATTCCACGAACTGGACGGTGACGACGGATGAAGCCGGCATTGCATGGCTGACGCTGGACAAGGCGAGTGCGTCCGCGAACAGCCTGTCGCGCGCGGTCATGGAAGAGCTCGATGCGAAAATCGCCGAGTTCGAGCGCGCGCCGCCCAAAGCGATCATCGTTACCTCGGCGAAGAAAAGCGGTTTCGTCGCCGGTGCGGACATCAAGGAGTTCGTCGGCATCCAGACGCCGGACGAGGCCTATGCCTTGATCCGCGAAGGCCAGCTGGTGTTCGCCCGGCTGGCGGCTCTGCCTTGCGTGACGGTTGCGGCGATCAACGGTTTTGCGTTGGGGGGTGGCCTAGAGCTGGCGCTGGCGTGCCGATATCGCGTCCTCGTCGACGATTCGAGCATTACGCTGGGATTTCCGGAAGTGCAGCTGGGCGTGCATCCGGGATTCGGTGGAACGGTGCGCGCCGTGCAGTTGGCCGGCCCGATCGCGGCCATGGATCTGATGCTGAGCGGGCGCTCGATCCGACCGAAGAAGGCGCTGGAACTGGGGCTGGTGGACCGGCTGGTGCCCGCCGCGGAGCTGCGAGCCGAAGCTCGGCAGATTGCACTCAACCCCCCTGCCCCGCGCAGCGCCTCGTTCAAGAGCCGCCTGCTGAACCTGTCACCCGTGCGGCCATTCCTGGCAGGCCAAATGCGTGCGCAGGTCGCGAAACGTGCCAAGCGCGAACACTATCCGGCGCCGTATGCGCTGATCGATCTCTGGCAGCGCCACGGCGGGCACGGTGAGAGCGCATATGAAGCTGAGGCACGCTCTATGGCGACGCTTCTGTGTACGCCGACTTCGCGCAACCTGGTGCGCGTGTTTTTCCTTCAGGACCGTCTCAAAGCGGCTGGGAAGTCGCAAGCTGAGCCCGTACGTCACGTCCACGTGGTCGGCGCGGGTGTCATGGGTGGCGATATCGCGAGTTGGTGCGCGGCCCGTGGGATGACGGTCACGCTGCAGGATCGCGAACTCAAATACGTCACACCCGCGCTGAAACGCGCGCAGACGTTCTTCGAGAAGCGTTACCCAGACCCGGCCGCCCGCCAACAGGCGAGCGCACGGCTGACAGCTGATGTCGACGGCAATGGCGTCCCACAGGCGGACCTGGTGATCGAAGCGATCTTCGAGAACCTCGACGCCAAGCGCGAACTCTACGCCCGACTCGAACCGCGCATGAAGCCCACGGCGGTGCTCGCGACCAATACCTCCAGCATCGTGCTGGAGCAGCTGGCCGAGCAGCTCGCGACGCCATCGCGACTGGTCGGGCTGCATTTCTTCAACCCGGTGGCGCGCATGCCGCTCGTGGAAGTGATCCGCAAGGCGGATTCGGATGCCGGCATCGTGCAACGCGCCCTGTCGTTCAGTCGGCAGATCGACAAGCTGGCCATCGTCTGCCTGAGCTCGCCGGGCTTTCTGGTAAATCGCGTGTTGATGCCCTATCTGAGCGAAGCCGTGCGTGCTGCGGAAGAAGGCATCCCTCTGGCGCTGATCGACCGTGCGGCGGAGGACTTCGGCATGCCGATGGGGCCGATCGAGCTGGCCGACGTGGTCGGACTGGACGTGGTCATGAGCGTCGGCAAGGTCTTTTTCCACTCCGGCGAAGCGGCGGCTCCCAAGGTGCTCACGCAGCTGTACGAGCAGAAGAAATTCGGCAAGAAGACGGGGGCGGGCTTCTATACCTGGGAACAGGACAAGCCCCGCAAACCTGACCCGGCGGGCCGGCAGCCACCGGCCGACCTGCAGGATCGATTGCTGCTGCCGCTGATCAACGAAGCCGTGGCGGTGCTGCGCGAGCACATCGTCGAGGACGCCGACCTGATCGATGCAGGGGCAATCTTCGGTGCCGGGTTCGCACCCTTCCGCGGCGGCCCGCTCCAGTACGCGCGCACGCGTGGCGTGGACGCGATCGTGGCCCGCCTCGAGGAACTACGGCAGGCACATGGCGAGCGATTCACGCCGGATTCGGGCTGGCAGCTGTTGCGTTGAACGCGTGCAGATCTGTGGAACCCGCCGGATTTCCACGAAAAAGCCTGTGCTACCATCGCCCTCCTTTCCGGTTGCGATGACGCCCCTTCAATCCTGGAGACACATGGAGAGCAAGCCGCTCGAACTTGGCCTTCTGCGGTCGTTCTCGCCGCTCGATGGATTGAAGTCCGAAAACCTGCATTCGCTGGCCCGCAAGGCCACCTTGCGCGAGCTATCCTCCGGCCGCCTGCTGTTCAAGCAGGGCGACACCGACAAGCGCACTTACTACCTGGTCAGCGGCGTGATCGAGCTGATGCAGGAAGGGCGCACCGTGCTGGTGATCCGCGGCGGCTCACCCGAGGCCCGTAATCCCCTCGCGGCCTCCACGCCGCGTCGCTACACCGCCCGTGTGGTGTCGGAGCGCATCGAATACCTGGCCATCGACAGCGACATGCTCGACGTGATGCTCACCTGGGACCAGACCGGCTCCTACGAGGTCAACGAGCTCAAGCAGGACGAAGACCTGACCTCCGCCGATGACTGGATGACCACGCTGCTGCAGACCAAGGCGCTGCATCGCATTCCGCCGGCCAACATCCAGGCCATCTTCATGCGCATGCAGCGCATGGACTACAAGGCCGGCGACCTGGTCATCAAGCAGGGCGATGAAGGCGATTACTTCTACGTCATCGTCAAGGGCAAGTGCGCGGTCACGCGCGAGACCCCGCTCAACAAGGAAGGCATCCGGCTGGCGGAACTGGGCATGGGCGACACCTTCGGCGAAGAGGCGCTGATCTCCGACGCCAAGCGCAATGCCAACGTCAGCATGCTCACCGACGGCACGCTCATGCGGCTGGGCAAGGAGGATTTCCGCACGCTGCTGAACGAGCCGATGCTGGAATGGGTGGACTTGGAGAAGGCCCGCGCCATCGTCGCCAACGGCGGCAAATGGCTGGACGTGCGCTTGCCCAGTGAGTTCGAGAACTACCGCATGGACGGTGCGATCAACCTGCCGCTGTATTTCATCCGGCTGAAGCTGAAATCGCTGGACCGCAATATGCACTACGTCGTGTGCTGCGACACGGGGCGGCGCAGTTCGGCAGGCGCATACATTCTGTCCGAGCGCGGCTTCCACGCGTCCGTGCTGAAAGATGGCCTGGTCGCCACGGATATCGCGAAGAAGTAACTTACTGCGCGGCGCTGCTGCACCGGCACGCCGCACGCTGCGGTCGCAGGCAAAACTCGAAAAGAAAACGACGCCAGCACCCCTGAAAAAGCGGCCCAGGCTCACATGGTGTGCGTCGGCTTGTCCCCGCCCAGCGCGCCGGCCAGGTAGCTTTCGATCTTGCGTTGGGTGTTGCCTCGATCCTGTTCGCTGAACTGCACACCGATGCCGGCGGTACGTTTGCCCTGCGCCCCCTTCGGCGTCATCCAGATCACGCGGCCTGCCACGGGCAGCTTTTCGTCCTCGCCCATCAGGTTCAGCAGCATGAACACTTCGTCGCCCAGGCGGTAATTGCTGTTGGTGGGAATGAACAGGCCACCGTTCTTCACGAACGGCATGTAGGCGAGATACAAGGCGCTTTTGTCCTTGATCGTTAGGGTGAGCAATCCCGGCTTGCTGCTTGGCTGACGCATCACCATCTCGAGTCCTTACCCCGTGCAGACACTTCAGGAGCCGTTAGCGATGGGCTGCCGACGTCGGCCCCAGGGTCTGCAGCAGGGCGATGAGCCAAGATTCGATTGCCAGCTCGCGCTGCAGCGCCGTGCGGGCCAGCTGCGCCTTGAGCGCACGCAGGCGATCCACCATGGCGTAAAGCGCACTTATGTTCAACGTCCGTGACAGGCTTGGCAAGTGCGCAGATCTCGCCGGGAACGTGAACAGCTCGACACTTCCGCCAAGTGCCGAGCGCGCCGCCGACATCAGCCACAGATCCAGCCAGGTCAGCCGCTGCGGCAAGGCGCTCTTGGCCCATTCGGTGGCGACCTGGGTCACGTCGTTCTGGCCGGCCAGCAGCTGCCCCAGCGAACGCTGCATGCCGTCGTTGAGCTCATCGAAGCCGCCACGGGCGAATTCCAGTGCCCGCAACGGCGCATCGCCGGTGAATTCCAGCAACTGTGGTTCGATCGCCGTTCCGGTTTCGGCTTGCAGCCAGCGCAAAGCCTGCTCGCGCGACGGACGCCGGACGGCGATCTTCAGGCAGCGGCTGCGCACCGTCGGCAGCAGCGACGATGGCCGGGATGTGAGCAGGACCAGCAGGCTTTGCGGCGTCGGTTCCTCCAGCGTCTTGAGCAGGCCGTTGGCGGCGCTGCCGGTCATCTGGTGGGCCGGCTCGACGATGGCGATCTTGTAGCCCTGCCGGTAGCTGGTCTTGGTCAGCCGCTCGGTCGCGGCCCGGACCTGGTCGACGGAGATCTGCTGCTTGCCCTCTTCCGGAGCGACCCAGATCAGGTCTGGATGCGAGCCTGCCGCAAGCAGCGCGCAGCTGGCGCATTGGCCACAGTGTTCGAGCGTCGCTGTGGATTTCTCGCAGAGAACGGCTGCGGCGAGCCACGCCGCCAGCTCGCGTTTGCCCAGTCCGTCCTGCCCCTGCAGCAGCAGCGCGTGTGACAGGCGCTGCGAGCCCCAGGCGGATTGCAGCTGTGCTACGGCAGCATCGTGCCAGGGCAGCAGCCGTGGTGCGGGGACGGAATGGGTCGATTCTTCAGCCATCAGGATTTCATTGCAGGCGCGTTTCTATTGCAGCACGAATGGTGGCGGCCACGGCATCCCGGTCGCCCGAGGCATCGATGATCGTAACGCGTTGTGGTTCACTCTGCGCGCGCGCAAGGTACACACCGCGCACTCGCTCGAAGAAATCGCGCTGCTCGCGTTCGAAACGATCGGCTGAGCCGATGGCGTGGTTGCGTCCCTGAGCTCTTGCGGACGACAGATCGAGCGGCGCGTCCAGCAGCAGCGTCAGATCGGGTCGTAGGTCCTTCTGCACCAGTTGCTCGAGAACCGCGATCTGCGTCGTGTCCATCCCGCGTCCGCCGCCCTGGTACGCATAGGTGGCGTCGGTAAACCGGTCGCAGACGACCCAGGCGCCGCGCGCCAGCGCCGGCCGAATCACATTCTCGATATGTGTGGCCCGCGCGGCGAACATCAACAGCAGCTCGCACACTGCCGGCATCGGCTCCTCACTCTGTTCCAGCAGCAGTTCCCGGATGCGTTCAGCTCTCGCCGTGCCGCCC
>DATMEZ010000189.1:0-30911 GCA_035556415.1 Povalibacter sp. | reverse complement strand
CGGTACTTCTCGATCGCGGCCAATGTATCGCCGCCGCCGGCGATGGAGAACGCGGAGCTGCGCGCCACCGCCTGGGCCAGCGTACGCGTGCCCTCGCCGAACTGGTCGAACTCGAACACACCCACCGGACCGTTCCAGACGATGGTGCCGGCATTGCTGAACATGCGCGCGAAGTGCTCGGCCGTGTCGGGGCCGATGTCCAGGATCATTTCGTCGGCCGCCACCTGGTCGATCTTCTTCACGTCGGCCTCCGCCCGGGCCGAGAACTCGGTCGCGACCACTACGTCGCTGGGCAGCGGGATTTCCACTTTCAGCTCGCGCGAGCGCTCGAGCAGGCTCTTGGCGATGCCGATCATGTCGGCCTCGACCAGCGACTTGCCGACGTTGTAGCCAGCCGCCATCAGGAACGTATTGGCGATGCCGCCGCCGACGATGAGCTGGTCCACCTTGCTCAGCAGGCTTTCCAGCACCGTGAGCTTGGTCGAGACCTTGGAGCCGGCCACGATGGCGACCAGTGGCCGCTTGGGCTTTTCCAGCGCCGTCTCCAGCGCCACCAGTTCGTTCATCAGCAGCGGCCCGGCGCAGGCGACCCTGGCGTACCTGGCGACGCCGTGGGTGCTGGCCTCGGCGCGATGCGCCGTGCCGAAAGCGTCCATCACGTACACGTCGCACAGCGCTGCCATGCGGCGCGCCAGATCGTCGCTGTCCTTCTTCTCGCCCTTGTTGAAGCGCACGTTCTCGAGCAGCACCACCTCACCGGCGGCGCATTCCACGCCGTCCAGCCAGCTCTTCTCGAAACGGACCTTGTAGCCCAGCAGCTCCGACAGGCGCTGCGCCACCGGGGCGAGCGAGAACTCCTCGTCGTACACCCCCTCCTCGGGCCGGCCCAGGTGCGACATCAGCAACACCCTGGCACCCGCTTCCTTCGCCGCCTGGATAGTGGGAAGGCAAGCTCGAATGCGTGCATCGCTGGTAACGACGCCATTCTGCACCGGTACATTCAGATCCTCGCGGATGAGAACGCGCAGGCCGCGCAGGTCGAGATCGGTCATGCGGAGGATGGGCATGGAAGGCTCCGGAAAAAGACGAGGGATGCTGGCCAGCTGCGCGCTGGCCAGATCTGAAGACAGTTCAGCACCGGGAAAGGTTCGGACCGCAGCCAGCTTCCGCGGTCCGCACCGGAGGCAATCAGCCCGCCTTCGACCAGGCCAGGGCCGTATCCAGCATGCGGTTGGAGAAGCCCCACTCGTTGTCGTACCAGGCGCAGACCTTCACCAGCGTGCCATCGATGACCTTGGTCATGGTGGCGTCGTAGGTGGACGAATGCGCGTCGTGGTTGTAGTCGACCGAAACCAGCGGCTCGGCGGTATAGGCCAGGATGCCCTTGAGCGGACCGGCGCCGGCCGCTTCCTTCATCACCGAGTTGATCTCCTCGATGCTGGTGGCGCGCTTGGCGATGAAGCTCAGATCCACCAGCGACACGTTGATGGTGGGCACGCGCACCGAGAAGCCGTCGAGCTTGCCGTTCAGCTCCGGCAGCACCAGGCCGACCGCGGCAGCGGCGCCGGTCTTGGTCGGGATCATGGACATGGTGGCCGAGCGGGCCCGGCGCAGGTCCTTGTGAAACACGTCGGTGAGCACCTGGTCGTTGGTGTAGGCGTGGATCGTGGTCATCACGCCGCTGACGATGCCGATCCGGTCGTGCAGCACCTTGGCGAGCGGCGCCAGGCAGTTGGTGGTGCAGGAGGCGTTGGAGATCACGGTGTGGCTCGACTTGAGCACGCCATGATTGACGCCGTAGACGATGGTCGCGTCCACGTCCTTGTCGCCGGGCGCGGAGATCACGACTTTCTTGGCGCCGCCGGCCAGGTGCGCGCCGGCCTTGGCCTTGCTGGTGAACAGGCCGGTGCACTCGAACACGATGTCCACGCCCAGCTGGCCCCACGGCAGCTTGGCCGGATCGCGCTCGGCCAGCACCTTGATGCGATCGCCGTTGACGATGAGCGAGTCGCCTTCCACCTGGACCTCGCCGTTGAACTTGCCGTGGGCGGTGTCGTAGCGGGTCAGATGGGCGTTGGTCTGGGCGTCGCCGAGATCGTTCAGCGCAACGATCTGGATGTCCTTCTGGCGATTCGCCTCGTACAGGGCGCGCAGCACGTTGCGGCCGATGCGGCCGTAGCCATTGATTCCGACTTTGATGGGCATATCGACTCCTACGCCTTAAATCTGACTGTTACTCGCTCAATACTCGTTCGGCGGCTGCCACCACGTGCTCCACCGTGAATCCGAAATGCTTGAACAGATCCTTCGCGACGCCCGAGGCGCCGAAGCTGTGCATGCCGATCACTTCGCCGCGGCTGCCGACGTAGCGCCACCAGGTCTCGGTGGCGGCAGCTTCGATCGCGACGCGACGATCCACGGCGCGCGGCAGAACCTGTTCGCGATAGGCGGCGTCCTGCGTGTCGAACACGTTGGTGCTCGGCATCGACACGACGCGCACGCGATGTCCTTTCTGCTGCAACGCCTGGGCGGCCTCGATGGCAAGCGCCACTTCCGAGCCGGTTGCGATCAGGATCAGCTGCGGCGTGCCTTCGCAATCGCGCAGCACGTAACCACCGCGACGAACGTCGGCGACCTGCTGCGTGGTGCGCGTCTGCGCCGGCAGACCCTGACGCGACAGCGCCAGGCAGCTCGGCCCGTCGCGACGCTCGATGGCATCGACCCACGCCACCGCGGTTTCCAGCACGTCGCAGGGCCGCCAGACGGTCATGTTGGGAATAATGCGCAGGGACGGCAGATGTTCGATGGGCTGGTGCGTCGGACCGTCCTCGCCCAGGCCGATCGAATCGTGCGTCATCACGTAGATGACGCGCTGTTTCATCAGCGCCGACATGCGCATGCCGTTGCGGGCGTAATCCGAGAACACCAGGAAGGTGCCGCCGTACGGAATCGTTCCGCCGTGCAGCGCCATGCCGTTCATGATCGCGGCCATGCCGAACTCGCGCACGCCGTAATGCAGGTAGTTGCCGGAAGGATCCGAGCCGGTGAACGCCTTGGAGTCCTTGCGATTGGTGTTGTTGGAGCCGGTGAGGTCCGCCGAGCCGCCGAACAGCTCGGGCAGGGTCGGGCCATACGCGTTCAGGGCCTGCTGCGAAGCCTGCCGGGTGGCGAGGCTGCCGGTGGCCTGCGTGGTCTGTGCCAGGTAATTGCGCACCACGTCCTGCCAGGTCGACGGCAGATCGCCGCCGATGCGCCGCTCGTATTCGGCGGCGAGTTGCGGAAACTGCGCTTTGTAGGCATCGAAACGCTTGCGCCAGTCGGCTTCCACCTTCTCACCGCGCGCGCGCGCATCCCAGCCGTTGCGGATATCTTCGGGGATGACGAAGGGCTCGCTGTCCCAACCGATGTGCTTGCGAGTAGCCGCGACCTCATCCGCGCCGAGCGCGGCGCCGTGAGTCGCTTCGGTGCCCTGCTTGTTGGGCGCGCCCCAGCCGATGACGGTCTTGCAGCAGATCAGGCTGGGACGGTCCTTCTGCGCCTTGGCGGCGACGATGGCCGCCTGCACAGCCTGCGGATCGTGGCCGTCGACGTTGGGCACCACGTGCCAGCCGTAGGCCTCGAAACGCTTGGGCGTGTCGTCGGTGAACCAGCCCTGCACTTCGCCGTCGATGGAAATGCCGTTGTCGTCGTAGAAACAGATCAGCTTGCCGAGCTCGAGCGTGCCGGCCAGCGAACAGGCCTCGTGCGACACGCCCTCCATCAGGCAGCCGTCGCCCAGGAATACCCAGGTGTGATGATCGACGATCTCATGACCGGGCCGGTTGAAGCTGGCGGCCAGCGCCTTCTCCGCCAGCGCCATGCCTACGGCATTGGCCAGTCCCTGCCCGAGCGGGCCGGTGGTGGTCTCGATGCCGAGGTGGGTGTCGTGCTCGGGATGACCGGCGGTGTGCGAGCCCAGCTGACGGAAATGGCGCAGGTCGTCCATGGTCAGCGGATAACCGGTCAGGTGCAGCAGGCTGTACAGCAGCATCGAGCCGTGACCGTTGGACACCACGAAACGGTCGCGGTCGGACCATTGCGGGTTGCCGGGGTTGTGCTTGAGGTGATCGTTCCACAGCACCTCGGCGATGTCCGCCATGCCCATGGGCATGCCCGGGTGTCCGGAATTGGCTTTCTGCACGGCGTCCATCGCCAGGGCACGGATGGCATTGGCAAGCTGCCTGCGATGCGACGTCATGGAACTTTGATCCAATCCTTGAGTTTTGGGAGCCGCGCATTTTGGACCAAGCCCCGCTCTGCGGCAATGCAAGTCGTCCTGCGGACGGCACGGGTTCTGCGGATGGCGCGGGTCGGAAATGGGTGATGCAGGTGCCGCAGCACAGCCCGGCGACCGCTGGCATGCCTGGCCGGAAATCGCAACCGGCTGCAAGTGGCGACGCTCGTTGTCGCGACCGGGCCATGCGGATTGCGCCCGTCGTCGCAGGTCGCACTTGGGAGGGAATTGCGGGATGCGCGGATGGGAATTATTGCTGC
This sequence comes from Povalibacter sp., assembly GCA_035556415.1. Taxonomy (GTDB): domain Bacteria; phylum Pseudomonadota; class Gammaproteobacteria; order Steroidobacterales; family Steroidobacteraceae; genus Steroidobacter. The sequence goes on along the minus strand of DATMEZ010000189.1, from coordinate 26,378 downwards.
GCCGGAGCGGTCTACGATCGATGCGGGCGCGAGTGAGACGGACCGCAAACAATCCAGCGATGCCGCACCGGTCGCTGGAGCGATTAGATCTCGATCACCTTTTGACGGGCGGCTGGATTGCTACCATGCCTGGCATCCGGGTGCGGGATGATTATGTGTCTGCGGGGCGTGAAGCGCCGCGATCGATAGGCGTTCGTCGCCGATTTGCCTCGAAACCGAAGGTTGTCCGAAAGTTCATGAAGTCGTTGCGCCTGATCCAGTTCACCGATACCCACCTGTCGGGCAATCCCGCCGCGACCCTGCGCGGCGTTGCCAGCCTGCCCGCCTTGCAGGCCGCGGTGGCGGACGCGCGCCGGCGCTGGCCGCAGCCGGATGGCATTTTGCTGACCGGCGATCTGGTACAGGACGATCCAGCCGGCTATTCGCTGATTCGCCAGATGTTCGGCGCCAGCAGCGCGCCGGTCATGTGCCTGGCCGGCAACCATGATCTGCCGGATCACATGCGCGCCGCCCTCGCCGGCGCCCCCTTCCGCCTCGACGGCGCAGTCGAGCTCGGTCGCTGGCTGGTGGTGCTGCTGGACACCTGGAAAGAGCACAGCGCCGGCGGCCGCATCGGCGAAACCCAGCTCGCGCACCTGCGTGAAACCCTGCACCGTCATCGCAACCACCACGTACTGGTCTGCCTGCACCATCATCCGATCCAGATGCGCAGCCAATGGCTCGACCAGGTCGGCCTGGAAGACGCCGATGAGCTGCTGCAGATCGTGCGCCAGCATCCGAACGTGCGCGGCGTGCTCTGGGGCCACGTGCATCAATCACTGGACAGCTTCGTGCACGGCGTACGCTTCATGGCTACGCCGGCCACTTGCTCGCAATTCCTGCCGAACAGTCGTGAATTTGCCCTCGACACCCGCCCGCCGGGCTATCGCGTGCTCGAGCTGATGCCCGACGGCACCATCGCAACTGAAGTCGTCTGGCTGGAACGCTACGCGCAGGCAGGCGTGGCGTAGCTGCCTGCCGTCGCTGGTCAGCATCGCTCCTTCAGCGCAGAATCCCGCGAACCGGCCGCCCACTGGCAGCTGTCACGAGCACGTCATGCCCAAGCTGCTGCTGTTATTGCTGCTCGGTCTCGGCCTGGCGCCCGCCGGCGGCTGCGCCGCCGAGGAACAGCACACCCTCTGGTCGCTGCAAGGCAAATCGAACACCGTCTACCTGCTCGGCTCGGTGCACTTCCTGAAACCTTCCGAGCGCCTGCCGCCGGCGGTGGACCAGGCCTACCGCGACGCCGAGAAGCTGGTGATGGAGATCGACATGGACGATCTGGACCCGCTGGCGATGCAGCAGACCACGATGGAGCTGGGACTGCTGCCGCCGGACCGGACGCTCGAATCCGAGCTGGGCACGGCGGCTTACGCCCGCGTTTCCGAGCAGGCGCGCCAGATCGGCATCGATCCGGCGCTGCTCAGCCGCTTCCGCCCGTGGCTGGCCGCGATGACGCTGGTGCAGCTGCAACTCATGAAACAGGGACTGGATCCGAACGCTGGCGTGGAGCAGCAGCTGGCGGCGCGCGCCGGCGCCGACGGCAAGGAAATCATCGGCCTGGAAACGCTGCAGCAGCAGCTGGGAATGCTGGCCGGCTTGTCGAGCGAACAGCAGCGCGAATTCCTGATGTACAGCGTCGAGGACACCGAGCGCGCCAGCCAGGAGATCGACCAGCTCATCGGCGCCTGGCGCAAGGGCGACACCCGAACGCTCGAACAACTACTGGCGGAAGGCTTCGAGAAGTATCCGGACCTGTACCGGCCGCTCACCGTGGAGCGCAACCGCCAGTGGATTCCCAGCATCGAAGACCTGCTGGACGATACCGACGACTACCTGGTGGTGGTCGGCACGCTGCACCTGGTCGGCAAGGACAGCGTGATCGAGCTGCTCGAACGCAAGGGGCACAAGGTGACCCAGCACTGATCGGGCAACGCTTCGGCTGCGCTTCCCGGCTTCAATCCGCCGTTTTGCTCGCCCCGTACCGCCAGACTTTCACTTTCTCCAGCGTCACCAGCCCGCTGCCCATCAGCATCTCCAGCTGCGGCAGGAAACTCTGGATCTTGGCCTCGCTGTCGACGATCTCGATCACCATGGGCAGATCCGTCGACAGACGCAGGATTTTCGCGGTGTGCAGGTGACTGGACGCGCCGTAGCCCATCGGTCCGCGCAACACGGTCGCCCCGGCCAAGCCGTGTTGCCGCGCCGCGAGCACGATCGACTCGTACAGCGGCTTGCCATCGTGACGATCGCTTTCGCCCAGGAAAATCCGCAGCAGGACCGCATCGGCCGACAAGGACACCATGATCACGGGCCTCGCAGTTGATTGAAATGCGCCACGGCGGCAAAGCCCAGCCAGACGGCGACCAGACAGGCTGCCAGCGACGCCGCAACGTTACCGGCCGCATAGCCCCACTCGCCGTCGCGCAGCAGGTTCAGCGTCTGCAGGCTGAAGGAGGAGAACGTGGTGAAGCCGCCGAGCACGCCGATCATCAGGAACTGGCGCGTCTCGGAACCGAGGTACCAGCGCCCGTCCGGTTCGCTCATGGCCGCCAGCGCACCGATCAGGAAGGAGCCGATGACGTTCACCGCCAGCGTGCCCCACGGGAACACTTCGCCCGCACGCTGCGCGACGAAGCCCGAACACCAATAACGCGCAGCGCCGCCGATGGCGCTGCCCAGGGCAATCAGGAGATAGGTCATGCGCTATCTCCCCATGTCCGTCAGATCTCGATCATCTCGAAATCTTCCTTGCCGGCGCCGCAATCCGGGCAGCGCCAGGACAGCGGCACGTCCTCCCAGCGGGTTCCGGCCGCGATGCCCGAGGTGGGGTCTCCCTTCTCTTCCTCGAAAACGTAGCCGCAAATCACGCACATGTAAGCTTTCATTAACTGAGCACGCCGCCGCACAAGGGGACATTGGAAGGAGGACTGCGGATTATAGGGAAAGTCATGCAGCCGAGGACAGTGAGGCGGCGGATGAGCGGTGGCGCCCAGATGCTTCCCGGCCGTCATGCCCGTACACTCCCCCACCTTCGAGCTTTCCCGGAGTCTGCCAGCCTTGTCCCTGTTTACCGATGCCAGCCGCTACATCCCAGGCGGCGTGAACTCCCCCGTCCGCGCCTTCCGTTCGGTGGGCGGCGAACCGATTTTCATCGAACGCGCCAGCGGCGCGTACGTGGTTGCGCAGGATGGTCGGCGCTACATCGATTATGTCGGCTCCTGGGGGCCGATGATCCTGGGCCACGCACATCCCGACGTCATCCGCACCGTGCAGGAACGCGTCGCGCTCGGACTCTCCTTCGGCGCACCGACCGAAATCGAAACCCGGCTCGCGCGCAAAGTCTGCGAGCTGATGCCGTCGATCGAACTGGTGCGCATGGTCAGCTCCGGCACCGAGGCGACCATGAGCGCCATCCGGCTGGCGCGCGGCTTCACCGGTCGCAGCAAGATCGTCAAGTTCGAAGGCTGCTATCACGGCCATTCCGATTCGCTGCTGGTGAAGGCCGGTTCCGGAGCGCTGACGCTGGGTGTTCCGACTTCGCCCGGCGTGCCGCCGGAGCTGGCGGCGCACACCCTCACGCTCGCCTACAACGACATCGCTCAGGTGCAGCAGACGTTTGCAGAACTGGGCGACGAGATCGCCTGCATCATCGTCGAGCCGGTGGCCGGCAACATGAATTGCGTGCCGCCGGTTCCGGGTTTCCTGGAAGCGCTGCGCGCCGTTTGCGACGAGCACGGCAGCGTGCTGATCTTCGATGAAGTGATGACCGGTTTTCGCGTCGCTCTCGGCGGCGCGCAGGCGCTGTACGGAATCAAGCCGGATCTGACGACGCTTGGAAAAATCATCGGCGGCGGCATGCCGGTGGGCGCCTTCGGCGGACGCCGCGACATCATGGAGAAGATCGCGCCGCTCGGTCCGGTGTATCAGGCGGGCACGCTGTCCGGCAATCCGGTGGCAATGGCCGCTGGACTTGCGACGCTGGAAGCCATCAGCGTGCCGGGCTTCCACAAGCCGCTGGCCGAACGCACCACGCAACTCATGGAAGGCCTGACGCAGGCGGCGCGCGCCGCCAATGTGCCATTCAGCACCAATCACGTCTGCGGCATGTTCGGCCTGTTCTTCACGGACCAGGCATCCGTGCGCGGCTTCGACGACGTGATGGCCTGCGACGTCGAGCGCTTCAAGCGCTTCTTCCACGCCATGCTCGATGAAGGCGTGTATCTGGCGCCCTCGGCGTTCGAAGCGGGATTCATCTCCGCGGCCCATACGCAAGCCGACGTGCAGGCGACCTGCGAAGCCGCCGGGCGTGCCTTCAAGCGAATCTGACCCGGCCCGCTCCCTCGGCGCCGCGCACCGCCGAATCGAGGACGCAATTTGAAATGCCTGGTCATCAACCTGGACCGTTCAGTGCAGCGGTTGCTTCATGTGCGCCAGGCTTTCGCACGTCTGAACCTCGATTTCGAACGGGTCGGTGCCATCGACGGCGCGAGCCTGCCGGAAGAAACGGTTGCGCAGCTCAACGCGCGCAATGAGTGGCTTCGGGCTTTGACCAAGGCGGAAGCCGGTTGCCTGCTCAGCCATCGAAAGTGCTGGGAAGCAGTGGCGGCCGGCGAAGCACCGTATGCCGCCGTCTTCGAGGACGACATGCAGATCTCCGAGTCGGCGCAGCCGCTGCTGCGCTCATCGGACTGGATACCGCAAGGTGTCGACTTCGTGAAGCTCGAAACCAGGAAGCGCGCCGTCGTCGTCGGCTGGGCGGCGCGGCGAATCTCACCCGACCATCGATTGACGCGCCTGTTCAGCTTTCACGACGGTCTCGGCGGCTACATCCTTTCCAAGTCGAGCGCGCGCTGGCTGTGCTCGCAAATCCCCGAGCGCACCGCGCCGGTCGATCAGCTGGTGCTCAATCCTCAGTTCGGCATTTTCCAGCGCCTCAATGTCTTCCAGCTCACCCCGGCGATCTGCATCCCGCAACAGCTCGCGCGAGGTATGGACGATCGCCTCGACGCGATGCCCAGCACCATCGATCCGGATGGGAACCTCTACGTATCGGATCAGTCGCTGCAGCAACGGTCGCGCCCGACCACCAGCGCCGTGCAGCGAGAACTCGCCAGAATGACCGCCAGCCTGCAGCGAGCGGCAACCGGCCGCAAACGGGTCCGCATTCCGTACCGCTGACGATCCACCGCGCTCGGCTAGTAGCGATAGCTCAGCGACAACGTGGCGCCACTCATGTCATAGAACACATCCGGACGCGGATTCACCACCGGATCGCTGGGCAGCAGCTTGTCGCGGGCCACCTTGTCGGCGTAGCGCAGATCCAGGTTGATGTCGAAACGGGGCAGCACATCGCGCCACTGCACGCCGGCGCCGACGTAGTAGCCATAGGCCGGCGTTGCCAGGTTGTAACGAGCAGCCCCCGCGAACACGCCCACGGCCAATGGATTGTTGAAGCGATAGCGATAGTCCAGCGCGCGCACTGCAAGCAGCAACTCGTCGTCGATCTGGTCGATCTCCAGGCGTACGCCGAGATCGCTGTGTTCCGAAACGGCCCGGCGCGCACCCAGCCCCACGTGCACACCCGTCTGGATGCCGGTGGTGGTGGTCGGACTGCCGTCGCCCAGCCGGACCTGTACGTCGGTCAGGTTGACGCCGGCGTCGATGAAGAGATCCGCACCGCGCGGTCGCGCGATGGCGTCCAGACCAGCGGCCGACGAACCGCCCGCCCAGTCATCGCCGAAACGTGCGTAACCGGCGATCCGGCTGAAACTCTCGCCGTAGACATCGCGGCCGGACATGATTTCCGCGCCCACGGTGAAGCCACGAATCGGCCAGGAATAATCGACGGTCAGGTCGTAGGCGCGCCGGTAGTCGACTCCGGAATAGTCTTCGTTCGCCAACGTGCGGGCACGCAGTTGCAACAAGCCGCCGAACGAAGGCTCCCACCCTACGCGGACCAGGTGTGACTGCGCGCCGACGGCGTCATTGAAGCGGCGTTGGTCGGCGCCCCAATGGCCGATGACGCGGCCGTGGTTGGCGAGACCGTCATGGTAGACGCCGTGCGCATACCAGGCGTTCTGCCATTCGGAGGCTTCGTAGGTGAGATCGAAGCGCTGCCACAGCCGGGGAAAGCTGATGCCGATCGACAACGCAGAATTGCCGAGGCGATAGTTGGTGCTGTACGAGGTGTCTTCGCCGGCATATTCGAAATACACCGAGAAGGGGGTCGAGCCGGGAAAAATGAAGCGGCTGGTGAAGGACGCGACCTGATTGCCGAATTGCGAGCGGGAGGCCGAATCGACGTTGTCGTACTGGCTCGGCTTGAACAGGGCATCGAAAAAATCGCCGAAGGAAGTGCCACCGCGCGCGCCGCCGCCAAACTGCAGAACTCGATTCGCCGCAAGCGACCATCCCGGTACCGGCTCGATCGCCACGCGCAACCCGGCGAGCCGCGGATTGCCTTGCGTAAAGCCGTCCTGGTAGACGATCCGATCCGAGTGGCTCATCTCAGCCAGGAACACTTCGTACTGCAGGCCCAGGCGCGTGATCGGCATGTAGTTGGAGAGCGTGACCGAAGGCATGGTCTTCGCTTCGGTGCTCAACAGCATGGAGCTGGTCGTGAACGGCGAGAGCCAATGCTCGCGGAAACCGACGTCGAGCTGCGCATACTCGAACCCCAAGCTCAGCATCGAGCCGCTCGCCACCGCTTCGTCGTCATGCGCCACGCCGCCCAGGCTCAGGATGGCGTAGTCGTTGATCTGCCAATGGCCCTGCGCCGAGACCAGCCAGGAGCTGTCGCTCGTCAACCCGCGCTGGTTCGGCAACGGCACGGTAGCGCCATCCGACGCGGAGACCTCGACGCCCGCCTGGTCCAGCGTCACCGTTCTCATGTAGCGATTCAGATAAGTGCGCACGCGGCGACACAGCTCCCTGTCCACCTTGCACGCCTGCGGCAGAGCATCCAGCACGGTGGCCGCGGCGATGGGACGACTGAGAACCGGCCGATCCGCCAGGATCAGCACCCGCTCGATCTGACGTTCGATCTCGGGCGAGAGATTGAGCGGCAGGTAGGGACTGGCGCCGCGCGCCCAGGCGGTCGATTGCGCCGCAACCATCAACAGACAGGCGATACCAATGCGATTCATCGAGTTCTTCAAGCGACTTCTTTCCTTGAGCTGCGAGCGACGCTTCAGATGCTGACCACGATGCGCTCATGACCGGCCGTCCCGGCCACTCGCGTGACCGGGTAGGCCACGTCGTCGAGCCCGTCGTTCCGGAAATCGAGCAGCCCCCGCATCAGCTGGCTGCGCCGCCGCCGATTGGCGCGCAACGTGTCGGGCTTGCGCAATTTGGTGAAATGGATTTGCTGGTCCGCGGGATTGGGCAGATCTTCGAAGGTGCCTTGCTGGTCCGCGTAACATACCCGACCGGAGAACCACAGTCGAAACAGGAAGTCGTCGTCCTCCTTGCCCCAGCCCCAGTACTGGTTCGAGAAACCGTTGGCGGCCTGGAAATGCTCGCGCTTCAGACTGATCGCGCCGCCGAAATAGCGCTCGCCGCGCAGGGCGCCATGGCGTGACCCGACCAGGCGGGTGACCAGTCTGAGCGGTTCGGAAGGGCAACCGTAGTTCGCCTCGACCGGCACTGCATCCACGTCATGCAGGCAAATATAATCGCAATCGTCCGCCGCCACGCGGAACGCCGAGTTGAAGAGCGCACCCTTATTGAACAGCTGTCCCGGTGATTGCTCGACCACCAGGATGCGATGAGGAATCGCCTGTTCTTGCAGCTTGGCGCGCAAGCGCGGCAGCAACTGAGCCAGATGATGTTCACGGTCACGCACCGGAACGATGACGGTCAACCGCGCACCGGGAGTGAATTGCAGATCAGCCGCGACGCGGTTGGCAGCGAGCTGACGATAGATCCAGGGCAACAACTTCCAGCCAACAAGCGGAATGGGCGCGTAGCGCTGGTCCACCAGCTGGCCGGCCAACGGATCGTGGCGGATCGTGGTGCTGGGCCAGACTCGTGCTGCCCAGCGCCAGGGGCCGCAAAGCGTGTGGCTGGTACTACCCGACAAACTCTGCACCTGCAATGGCGCGGCCGGAAAATCATGACCGCGCTGGAATCTTATGCGAACATCGTCTCACCGGCGACCGTGCAGCGGCGCCGGCAGCGCTTTACTTAAGGATGCAGATGCGACCGCAGCGGATCAGCCTCGTCGTTTCCACTTACAACTGGCCCGCCGCCCTCGATCTGGTTTTCGCCAGCGTCGCACACCAGACATTGCCGCCCGCGCAGGTCATCGTGGCCGACGACGGCTCCGGGCCGGCCACTGCCAGCGTCGTCGACTCCTGGCGCAGCCGCCTGAACTGCGAAGTGTTGCACCTGTGGCAGGACGATTCGGGATATCGCCTGGCCCGGGCGCGCAATCTGGCCATCGCCTCCGCGTCGGGCGATTACATCGTGTCGGTCGACGGCGACATGATCCTGCACCCGCGCTTCGTCGAAGATCATGCCCGCTGCGCGCAGCCCGATTGTTTCATCCAGGGCGCGCGTCCTCGCCTGTCTCTGGCGACGACCGAACGGCTGCTGCACAACGGCTACGCGGGGCCCACGATATTCAGCCCAGGCCTGGAGCGTCGCATGTACGCGCTGCGCAGCGAGCTGCTCAGCCGCTTCACCTCGAAGACGAGCGCGACACTGAACGGCGTGCAGGGCTGCAATCAGTCTTTCTGGCGCAAGCACATCATCGAGGTCAACGGCTACGACGAACGCTTCACTGCGTGGGGCCCCGAAGATCGCGAATTCGCGGCGCGACTGCTGCACATTGGCCTCAAGCGTCAGTACGTGCGCCATCGGGCCATTGCATTTCATCTGCACCATCAATCACGCGCGCCGGACAGTTACAACCCCTTCGACCGGTTGCTGGCCGAGACCCTGCTGACGCGCGCGGTCTGGTGCAAGCATGGCATCGATTCGCACCTGGCCACCGCAGCAACTCGCAGAACAGGTCACGCGACCGCGCGGCACGACGCATCGCCGCGCAATCAGGACATCCTGACTCGTTAGCGGCTGCGCCGGATCGGCGCTGTCCGCCGCATTGACGGAACTTGCCGATTCCAGGTCGTCAACTGGCCGAGCGCCAGATGCGTCCCCTGCCTCCTCCCTGCCCCTGCTGCGGCATCTGTAAACGGCCGTGCTTCTCCAGCCGCGCCTGAATGCCGGCCGTAGTACGACCGTGCGTCTGCGCCAGATCCGTTATCACACCACCGCCATCGAACTCATCGAGCAATCGGCGGTCTTCTTCTTCACTCCAGCGTCGACCGGCGTTGGTAGGCAGCGGTGCGCGGGCGCGCACTTTCGTTTTTGTCTCGAGCGCGCGTCCGGCAAGAAACAATGCACGCACTACGTCGGCCGTCTGATATGCACTATCGGCGGGAAAAATCTCGCCGGTCTGCGGATTGACGCCATCGGCAAGCGCCCACACGATAGCCAGGGCTTTGGTTTCATCCATGATTTCTTCTCCTGTTGCTGCTCTGTCCGTTCGAGATGTCGTTGCGCGCTACGCGCGACGAATTCTGCGCGCAACTGCGTCTGCTTGTAGTGAAGCACGCGCGCGCCACATCGGCAGCAACGAAAAATCGTGCATTCATCGAGAAACTCGCGCACCGGCACGAGCGTTCTTGCGTTCATAGTTCGAGGTTGCCCGGCGCTCATGCGTTCTTTTGCTTCTGTCCTGCTCATCGTCACGCTGTCCCTGATCCTCGCCGCCCTGCTTGCCTATCCCGCCTGGGAACTGATCGGCCTGGCATGGGAGCAGCCGATCCACCGTGTCATGCACCGCATCGCCATGCTGGCGTCGGTACTGGGATTCGTCTGGCTGTTCCGTCGCTGGAAGATCTTCCACCGACATGCATTGGGCTTCGGCCTACCGCGCGCCGCTTTCTGGCGGCAGCTCGCAGCCGGCGTTGCAGCTGGCGCGCTGCTCATTCTTCCGTTGATCGGCGCGTTGTATGCGCTGGAGATCCGCGCGCCACGCGCAGGTCTCGATCTGACCCTGGCGCCGGTGATCAAGCTGGTGAGCATCGGACTGGTCACCGGGTTGGTGGTGGCGATGATCGAGGAAGTGTTCTTTCGCGGTCTTCTCTTCACCGCGGTCCGGCGCGAGTCGGGCACAGCTTACGCGGTGGTTCTGCCCAGCCTGCTGTATGCAGCGCTGCATTTCCTGGGTGGACGCTTGCAGGTGCCGGCCGAGCAGATCGAATGGAGCAGCGGACTGGCGGTACTGGGCACCATGTTCGCCAAGTACGCGCATCCGGCAGCGATCGCCGATTCGTTCCTGGCGTTGTTCGCCGTAGGTGTACTGCTCTCGCTGGTGCGCATACGCACGCGCGGCATAGCTGCGTGCATCGGCCTGCATGCGGCCTGGGTGTGCATCATTGCAGTAGTGAGAGACACGACGATCCTGCAGGATCGTCCGGCAAGCTGGCTGGTGGGCGCTTACGACGGCGTGCTGGGCTGGGGCGCACTGGCCTGGATGACCTGGATGGCCATGATGACGATCGCCTATCTGACCCTCTCGCGCGACGCGCGCCTGGGTTCGAGCGAAAGCCTGGGAGGCGGCGGCCAGCGGGCGTGATCGTCCGCGCGGTTACTCTTCTTCCGCGTCGTCCTCATCGTCTTCGGAAAGCACCGACTCCACCTTCACGCGGCTGCGCAGATGGTCTAGCCGCTGCAGCGGATCGCGGATCTCCAGGCAGAGCTGCTTTTCCGTCAGCGGCAGCGGCAGGATCTCCACCAGTCGGGCCCCAACCCACGCGGCATCCTCGTACAGAACTGGTGTGAAATCGTACGCCGGCGCGAGATGCGGCAGCGCGTGCTGCAACAGTTGCACCAGATAGTCGTTGACTGTGGGCACCGGCACGGCAGGCTCAGCCGCCAGCCACTCCACTTCCGCGACATTGAGGCCGTCGGGCTGCTGCGAGACCGACTCGATACGGAAGCAGCGCTCGCCCACCGCAGTGATGCCCAGCAAGCCGTCGCTGAGCTGCTCGAAGTCGACGATGCGCGCCGAAGTACCGATCGACACTGTACGCGCGGTTCCGCCCGCTTCCACGCCCTCGACGATCATCGCCACACCGAAAGGAGCGGACTCGCGCATGCAGCGGCCGATCATATCGACGTAGCGCGGCTCGAAGATCCGCAACTTCAGCGGTCCGCCCGGAAACAGGACGGCGTTGAGGGGAAACAATGGCAGTGTGCTGGACATCGCGTCCAAGCGTAACGCAGAACGCAGCCGTCGTGATGCCGGTTATGACGGTTTTGCAATAGCTGTCGCAGACTGACGGCCGCGGAACCGCGGCGCGCTGCGGTCATCTGTGCTTCAGCGACGCTGCCGCAGTCGTTCGAGCAGCTTGCCGTGGATACCGTCGAAGCCGCCGTTGGACATGATGAGCACGTGATCGCCGGGCAGCAGCGTGTCGCCGAGCTCGTTGACCAGCGCACCCACATCCTTGAGCACGCGAGCGCGCTCTCCGAGCGACGCGACCGCGTCGGCCACATCCCATTTCACGCTCGGCCCCTGGTACAACCAGATGCGGTCGGCATGCGCCAGCGATCTGGCCATGGCTTCGCGATGCGAACCCAGCTTCATCGTGTTGGAGCGCGGTTCGAGCACCGCAACCAGACGCGCCGAACCGATACGGCGCCGCAAGCCGTCGATGGTGGTTTCGATGGCCGTTGGATGGTGCGCAAAATCGTCGTATACGGTGATCCCATCCACTGCGCCACGCACTTCCATGCGTCGACGCACGCCCTTGAACTCACGCAGCGCGCGCGTCGCCGTCTCGATCGACACACCGGCGTGACGCGCGGCGAGGATCGCGGCCAGCGCATTCTCCGCATTGTGGCGACCGAGCATGTCCCACTGGACCTCGCCCATTTTCTTGTCGCCTTCCATGACGTCGAAACTGGAATAGTCACCACCGGGTTCGACCGCGACATACCACGCCGTGTCACCGCGCGGGCCGCCAGCGAAACGCTCGACCGGCGTCCAGCAGCCCATGTCGATGACCTGCATGACGTTCGCATCCGCCGCGTTCGCCACGACCAGCCCGTGGCGCGGCACCATGCGCAGCAGCTGATGGAATTGCCATTGGATCGACGCCACGTCCGGATAGATATCGGCATGGTCGTGTTCGAGATTGTTCAGCACCGCGGTGCGCGGCCGGTAATGAACGAACTTGGCGCGCTTGTCGAAAAACGCGGTGTCGTATTCGTCGGCCTCCACCACGAAGTGGCCGCCGGGCCGACCCAGCCGCGCCGTGACGTTGAAATTGCCGGGAACGCCGCCGATCAGAAAGCCCGGCTCCAGGCCCGCGTGCTCCAGGATCCAGGCCAGGATGCTCGAAGTCGTGGTCTTGCCATGCGTGCCGGCCACCGCCAGCGTCCAGCGACCCGCCAGCACATGACGCGACAGCCACTCGGGCCCGGACGTGTACGCAATGCCACTCTCCAGCAGCGCTTCCACCAACGGGTTGCCACGGCTCATCACGTTGCCGACCACCACGACGTCGGGCTTCAGTTCGAGCTGCTCGGGACCATACCCCTCGATCAGCTCGATGCCGAGCGCGCGCAACTGATCGGACATCGGCGGATAGACGTTCTGGTCCGAGCCGGTGACGCGATGGCCGGACGCGCGCGCCAACGCGGCAATGCCTCCCATGAAGGTGCCGCAGATCCCCAGAATGTGTACGTGCATCGATATTCTCAGCCGGGATTCATTGTCTTCGCAGCGGCAGGCGCCGCCTACGCTTTCTATCCATGTAGCCGCATCACCATCGCCTGCGCCACCGCCTCGGTGGAATAGACGATGGCAACGGTGAGCGCCATGCCGGTGAACAGGCCGCGATCCAGCGCCTGCATGAAGATCCGGCCCATGATCAGCGCGATGGCGAGGAATCGCAGCAGCAGCCAGTAGTCGGGCAGGTTCGGCGCCGGCCCCATCAGCAGCTGGACCGAGCGTATGAAGATATCGAGCAGGCTCAGCAGCACCCCGACGCCCAGCACCGCCGTGATGGTCTGCACGAAGCGCTGCCGCCGGCCGAAGAATGCCAGCACCAGCCACAACCAGCTGCTCAACATCGCCACGTCCACCGCTATGATGAGCACCGCCGTGCGTAAACGCAGATCGAACAGATGCACCTGGATGAAGCTGGCCGCGACATACAGCACCAGCACCAGCGTCGCCAGGAAGCGCGAAGCCGGCAGATCCTGTGGGCCCTTGCGCCACAATGCGATGTCGACGAATGTTTGCAGCAGTCTGAGCATAGCGGAGCGATACACTGCGATCGAACCGAACGACGACCCGATCTGACTGACGTCGAGCCGCTAACCGCAGGCACCGCGCGAGCGCAGCGCCTGGCCGGCATTGAAGTCACGACCTGGGTCGATTACGAAACTGACCGCCGATTGTACACGCCATGCAGCCGACACTTTGGATCTCGACCGCCGCTGAACTCGAGCAGGGCCTGGCCCTGTTGTCCCGCAGCGATTTCGTTGCGCTGGACACGGAATTCATGCGTGAGAGAACGTACTACGCCGGCCTGTGCCTGATCCAGGCGGCCACGCCCGATGCTTGCATCGTCATCGATCCGCTGGCGCTGCGCGAGCTGCAGCCGCTGTGGCAATTCCTGTCCGATCGCAGCCGCGTGAAAGTCCTGCATGCCGCCCGGCAGGATCTGGAAGTGCTGTCGCTGGCGATGTCACCTGCGGGGAATTCTGCCTCAACGATCGAGGCAATGCCCATTCCGGGTCCGATCTTCGATACCCAGACCGCGGCCGGGCTGCTCGGGCAGCCGGCACAGATCGGCTATGCCAGCCTGGTGGGCGAACGCCTGGGTCATGTCCTGCCCAAGGGACAGACGCGCACCGACTGGAGCCGGCGACCGCTCAGTGCCGAGCAACTCGTCTACGCCGCCGATGACGTTCGGTATCTGGCCCTGCTCTATCCGAATCTGCTCGAAGCCCTGCAAGCGGCCGGCCGTCTGCAATGGCAGCAGGAAGAGGCGGTCGAGCTGGAAAATCCGCGGCTGTATCGAGTCGATCCCGCGGACGCCTGGCGGCGGCTCAAGGGATTGGAACGGCTGCGTCCCGAACAGCGCGCCACAGCCAAACTCCTTGCTGGCTGGCGAGAGTCACGCGCGATGTCGAAGGACCGGCCGCGCGGCTGGATTCTCAGCGACGAATCTCTGCGCGACATTGCGGAGCGCCTGCCAACGACCCTGCCCGCCCTGGAATCCATCCGCAGCCTTTCCCCTGGATTCATCGACAAGCGCGCAGACGAAATGCTGGCCCTCGTCGCACAAGGCTTGAGCAATGCTGCGAATGAGGGGCCATCGGTCATGCCGTCCCGCCGCGAACCGGAACAGACGGCTCGCGTAACCAAACTGATGGCGTTCGTGCGCGCCGAAGGCGCGCGGCAGGCGATCGCACCGGAGCTGCTGGCAACACGGCGCGACGCCGAGCAGCTGGTTTTCTCCGGCCGCTCGGATCATCTGCTGCAAGGCTGGCGACGCGAGGTGATCGGCGAGCGTCTGGTCGCTCTCGCCACGAGGTAGTGGCCGGGCACCTGATTCAGTATTCCCGCGAAAGCGGCAATACCAAGCCGCTGCGTACCTGTCCCCGATCGAGTCGGGACAAGCCCCGATGCCGCTCGCCGGCACAGCTCCGCGAGCGGCTCTTCGGAGTTACTTCTTGCGGCGAGCGACGTTCTTCTTGCGGGCAGGCGCCTTCGATCGGGCCTTGCCGGCCTTCTTGACCGCAACCTTGCCGCGCTTCACGGATTTACCGACCGCGCGTTTCTGGCTCGTGCGTCCCCGCTTTGCAACGGGCTTCTTGACGGACTTCCTGGACGATTTGGCAGCAGACTTCCTGACCGCTTTCTTGGCTGCCTTCTTCCCTGCCTTCTTTGCAGCCTGCTTCGCCGCTGGCTTCGCGGCGGACTTCTTCACCGACGGCTTGGCCTTGGCGACCGTCTGGGTGGCTGCTTTGGCGGCAACCGCCGGCTTCTTCTTGGTCGGCGCGCGCTTGGCGCTCACTCTCACCTTGGCAGCAGGCACCGGCTTCGCCAGCGCCGCGGCTTCCATGCGCTCGAACACTTCGTCGAGTTCGCCTTCGCCGGCCACGGCGCGCAGCAGGCCGAGCTTCGAGTAATGCTCGATCAACGGACGGGTCTGCTGCTCGTAAACTTCGAGG
Organism: Povalibacter sp.; assembly: GCA_035556415.1. Classification (GTDB taxonomy): domain Bacteria; phylum Pseudomonadota; class Gammaproteobacteria; order Steroidobacterales; family Steroidobacteraceae; genus Steroidobacter. The sequence continues at coordinate 11,078 of DATMEZ010000189.1, read as the reverse complement.
CGCTTGCCGATCACTTCTTCCTTGTCATCGGGCCGCTGGAACAGCTCGGTGCCGTCGCGCGGACAGGTGGTCGCGCCGGCCAGAGAATGCACGTTGTACACGGTGCCGCACTTCGGGCAGATACGACGACCCGCCAGGCGCTGCATCAGCGTCTGGCGCCGCACGTCCAGCAGCAGCACCGCATCGAGCGGCTGGCCGATTTCCTGGAGCAGCGCGTTCAGCGAACGGGCCTGGTCCTGGTTGCGCGGGAAGCCGTCGAGAATGAAGCCGTTGGCGGCGTCGGGGCGGCCCAGGCGATCGCGGATCAACCCCAGCACGATATCGTCGGAGACCAGCTGGCCGGCTTCCATCACCGCCTTGGCCTTCAGCCCCAGTTCCGTGCCGCGAGCCACCGCGTCGCGCAACAGATCGCCGGAGGAAACCTGCGGCACTCCATACTTTGCCTGCAGCCGCTGAGCCTGCGTGCCCTTGCCCGATCCGGGCGCTCCCAGCAGAACGATACGCATGATGTCGGTCCGACCTCCCAAAAAGAGGCGATACCCTACAGAAAAGCGGGGCGGCTGGGTACTGTCGCGAGCCGGGAAAGCAGCATGCATGCAGGTGAATTGCGATTCCGGCTGGCGGGCCATCCGACCGGTCGGTACTGCGGTTTTGCCGGCGCTGCGCAGCATCGGAAATCCAGCGCCATGCACCGGCGCTGCGCCCGCTCGAAATCCGACATCGCGGCTCGGGCAGCCCACCCTGGCAGCGGCACCTTGTGTCAAGGTACCGGGGTAGACGGACAAATCGCAGCTTCCCTATCCTTCCTGTCCTTCGCCCGCAAAACTCCAACTCTGGATTCCAACCCGCACAGGTGCCTGAATGCCCGCCAAGCCCCGCAACGTCTTCTACGCCCAGTCCGGCGGCGTCACTGCCGTCATCAACGCTTCGGCCTGCGGCGTCATCGAGACCTGCCGCAAGCACAAGGGCAAGGTCGGCAAGGTGTATGCGGGCCGTCACGGCATCGTCGGCGCCCTGACCGAAGACCTGATCGACACCAGCAAGGAATCGGCCGCGGCGATCCGCGCCCTGCGGCACACGCCCGCCGGCGCGTTCGGCTCGGCGCGCTACAAGCTCAAGAAGATCGAAGACAACCCGGCCCAGTACGAACGCCTGATCGAAGTCTTCAAGGCGCACGACATCGGCTATTTCTTCTACAACGGCGGCGGCGACTCGGCCGACACCTGCCTGAAGGTGTCGCAGCTGGCGGACCGGCTCGGTTATCCGATCCAGGCCATCCACGTACCCAAGACCGTCGACAACGACCTGCCGATCACCGACTGCTGCCCGGGCTTCGGCTCGGTGGCGAAGTACGTGGCGGTGTCGATCCGCGAGGCCGGCTTCGACGTGGCCTCGATGGCCAAGACCTCGACCAAGGTGTTCATCATGGAAGTGATGGGCCGTCACGCCGGCTGGATCGCCGCCGCAGGCGGGCTCGCCTCCGAGAAAGCCGGCGACGCGCCGCACATCATCCTGTTCCCGGAAATCACTTTCGACGAAGAGAAGTTCTGCGCGCGCGTCAAGCAGTGCGTGGAGAAATTCGGTTATTGCGCCATCGTGGTTTCCGAAGGCGTGAAGAACGCCGAAGGCAAGTTCCTGTCCGACGCCGGCCTGCGCGATGCGTTCGGACACGCGCAGCTGGGCGGCGTCGCCCCCGTCATCGCACAGCTCATCAAGAGCAAGCTGAATTACAAGTATCACTGGGCCGTGGCGGACTACCTGCAGCGCGCAGCGCGCCACATCGCATCCAAGGTGGACGTGGAGCAGGCGTATGCCATGGGCAAAGCGGCCGTGGAGCTGGCGCTCAAGGGCGGCAACTCGCTCATGCCCACCATCGTTCGTACATCGGACAAGCCCTACAAGTGGAAAGTAGGCAGCGCGCCGTTGAGCGCAGTGGCGAACCAGGAAAAGATGCTGCCGCGCGACTACATCACTACGGACGGTTTCTTCATCACCGCCAAGGCGCGCCGTTACCTGAGCCCGCTCATCAAGGGCGAGGACTATCCGCCGTACAAGAACGGTCTGCCGCAGTACGTGACGTTGAAGAACGTCGCCGTGCGCAAAAAGCTCGCAAAATCTTTCGTGCTATAGTCCAGCGCCCTTTTTTGGCCGGTCGCGTCGACGCAGCAAGCCAAACGATTTGCACTCGTCCGCGGCCGTTTCTTCGAGCTTGAGGTTGAGGTAAGACAGACAAATCAGCCCGCACAACGGGAAGGGGAAGCTTCATGTCCACAGAAGTCGCGCTATGGCTTGCCATTGGAGCCGGCGTTCTTGCCGTACTGTTTGGTGTGATCTGGGTCGGCTGGATCAACCGGCAACCCACCGGCAGTGAGCGCATGCAGGAGATCGCCGCGGCGATCCAGGCGGGTGCCAAGGCGTATCTGAACCGGCAGTACTCGACGATCGCAGTGGTCGGCGTGGTGCTGTTCGTGGTGCTGGGACTGTCGCTGAACTGGGCTACCGCCGGCGGCTTCGCGGTGGGCGCCATCCTCTCGGGCCTCGCCGGTTACATCGGCATGAACGTGTCGGTGCGCGCCAACGTGCGCACCGCGCAAGCAGCCAGCGTCGGCTTGAACCCTGCCTTGCAGGTTGCATTCCGCGGCGGCGCCATCACCGGCATGTTGGTGGTTGGCCTGGGGATGATCGGCGTGGCGGGCTACTTCGCGCTGATGAACCATTCCATCGGCACCGAGCCGGCCCTGCACTCACTGGTGGGCCTGGCATTCGGCGGCTCGCTGATCTCCATCTTCGCGCGCCTGGGCGGCGGCATCTTCACCAAGGGCGCCGACGTCGGCGCCGACCTGGTGGGCAAGGTCGAAGCCGGCATTCCGGAGGACGATCCGCGCAACCCGGCGGTCATCGCCGACAACGTCGGCGACAACGTCGGCGACTGCGCCGGCATGGCGGCCGACCTGTTCGAGACCTATGCCGTCACCATCGTCGCGACCATGGTGCTCGGCGGCCTGATGTTCAAAGGCGCCGACGGCGGCCTGGACATCAAGTACATCATCTTCCCGCTGGTGCTCGGCGCGGTGTCCATCGTCGCCTCCATCATCGGCTCGTACTTCGTCAAGGCGCGCGATGGCGGCAAGATCATGAACGCGCTGTATCGCGGCACTGCCGTCTCCGGCGTGCTGGCGTTGATCGCCTTCTGGTTCGTGAGCCAGAACGTCATGGGCCCCGAGGGCGGCAAGTACTTCGCTTGCGCGGTCATCGGCCTGCTGCTGACGGCGGCGTTGATCTGGATCACCGAGTACTACACCGCGACCGAATACGCGCCGGTGCGGTACGTGGCGAGCGCGTCGCAGACCGGTCACGGCACCAACGTGATCGCGGGCCTGGCCGTCTCGATGAAGTCGACCGCGCTGCCGGTGCTGGCAGTGTGCGCCGCCATCTGGGGCGCGTATCACGTAGGCGGTCTGTACGGCATCGCGATCGCGGCCACGGCCATGCTGTCGATGGCGGGCATGATCGTCGCGCTCGACGCCTACGGCCCGATCACCGACAACGGCGGCGGCATCGCGGAAATGTCCGGCCTGCCCAAGGAAGTGCGCAAGATCACCGATGCGCTCGACGCCGTCGGCAACACCACCAAGGCGGTCACCAAGGGTTATGCCATCGGCTCGGCCGGCCTGGCGGCGCTGGTGCTGTTCGCCGACTACACCCACAACCTGGAAGCGGCCGGCAAGCTCCAGGCCTTCAACCTGTCCGATCCGGCCGTCATCATCGGCCTGTTCATCGGCGGCCTGGTGCCGTATCTGTTCGGTGCGATGGCGATGGAAGCCGTGGGCCGCGCCGCCGGCTCGGTGGTGATCGAGGTGCGCCGCCAGTTCAGCGAGATCAAGGGCATCATGGAAGGCACGGCCAGGCCCGACTACTCCAGGGCGGTGGACATGCTGACGCGTGCCGCCATCAAGGAAATGATCGTGCCCTCGCTGCTGCCCATCCTGGTGCCGGTGGTGGTCGCCTTCGGCATGAACTACCTGATGGGCCCGGGCGCCGGCGTGCGCGCGCTCGGCGGCTTGCTGATCGGCACCATCGTCACCGGCCTGTTCGTCGCCATCTCCATGTGCACCGGCGGCGGCGCCTGGGACAACGCCAAGAAGTACATCGAGGAAGGCAACTTCGGCGGCAAGGGCTCGGAGACGCACAAGGCGGCGGTCACCGGCGACACGGTCGGCGATCCGTACAAGGACACGGCGGGCCCCGCAATCAACCCGCTGATCAAGATCATCAATATCGTGGCCTTGCTGCTGGTGCCGCTGCTGTAGGCACTCGGCTTCAGATCCACCCAAGGAAAGAGAACGGCGCAGTGGTTCACTGCGCCGTTCTTGTTTTATGGATTGGTTCCAATGGCTCGCTTGAGGACCGGGGATAGGCAGCGCTCGTTGGGACGCCGGTTTGGGTCCGCAGGGCGCTTTTCAGGACCGGCGCGTGAATCCATCCCTGGAGGCCTTCGATCGAAACATCCCTGTTTCTCACGATCCTGAAAAGCGCCCTGCGGACCCAAACCGGCTAGTGCCATTTGAAAACAGCGAGTCGCTCGGCTCGGCAAGAGATTCAGATCAAGAATCGCAAGGCACTTCTTCGCACGCTCATCGAGTGCCACGAAAGCGTCCTGGGCCAGGGATCGCTTTTGAGGAACCTCGAAAACAGGGATGTTTTCGCGGTAGCCCTACATGGACGTATTCACGGGCGGTCCTCAAAAGCGATCCCCGGCCCAGGGCGCTGACCGCAACGTTGGCACTCTCGTTACCGAGAGCCTCGCACGCTGCCTAAAGACTTCAGAACCTAGAGATCTAGAGAGCGCCTCAGCTGGCCCGAGCCACCAATCGAGCCAGCGGCTGCGGCCGACCGATGTGATACCCCTGCACGAAGTCCACGCCCATGCGGGTCGCTGCCTCCAGCGCGCCGGCGTCTTCCACCTGCTCGGCGACCACCTGGAAATTGAGCGTGCGGGCCAGCTTGATCATGGCGGCGACCATGGCCTGGTTGACCGTGTCGACGGCCAGATTGCGGATGAACGAGCCGTCGATCTTCAGGTAATCGAGCGACAGGTTCTTGAGATTGCCGAACGACGACAGGCCGCGGCCGAAGTCATCCAGTGCGAAGCGGCAGCCCATGCCGTGCAGCACGCCGATGAAGCGCTGTGCGTGCTCGATATTGGTGATGACCGAGTTCTCGGTCACTTCGAAGCACACCTGGTCGGCGATCACGCCGGTGCGGTCCAGGCAGTCCACCACGAACTCCAGGAACTGCGGATCGCCCAGCGTCTGGCCCGACAGATTGATGGCGATGCTGCGGTTCGGCGGCAGGCGGATCGCGCCGCGAGCGAGCGCTGTCAATGCCGCCTGTACCACCCAGCGATCGACATCGGACATCAGGCGATAGCGCTCGGCGGCCCGCAGGAACTCCACCGGCGAGATGCCGCCCGGAATCGAGTCGTCCTGCAGGCGCAGCAGCACTTCCAGCGCCGGGCCCTGGCCGAGCGCGTTGGCGGTTGCGACGATGGGCTGCGCCAGCAGCTCGAAGCGGTTTTCCTTGAGCGCGGTCTGCAGCCGCTGCAACCAATGGATTTCGCCGCGATGGCGTGCCACCGACTCATCGCGCGCCGAATACACGTGCACGTGGTTGCCCTGCTTCTTGGCGACATAGCAGGCGGAATCCGCCGCGCTCATGATCTCTTCGGGCGCGCCGCTTTCGCGCGAGATCTCCACCAGGCCGACGCTCACGCCGATGTTGAAGATCTTGTCCTTCCAGACGAAACGGTAATCGCTGATCTTGCGCACCACGTCATCGGCGATCTGGCGCGCCTTGTCGAGCGGACAGCCGATCAGCAGCAACCCGAATTCGTCGCCACCGAGCCGTCCCACGGTGTCCGAATCACGCACCGTCTCTTTGATCAGCGCCGCCACCTCGCGCAACATGGTGTCGCCCGCCATGTGGCCGCAGCTGTCGTTGACTGCCTTGAAGCGGTCCAGATCGAGGTAGCACATGACGTGCCGCGCCGTGGTCGCCTGCGCCGTCTCCAGCGACTCTTCCAGGCGCCGCTCGAATTCGCGGCGGTTCACCAGCCCGGTAAGTGCGTCGTGGCTGGCCTGGTACGACATCTGGCGGGCGATGCCGCGCAGCTCGCTGACGTCGCGCACGACCACGACCGTGCCACCGAGATCGTTCTTCTGGCCTTTGAGCGGCGTGACGGTCAGCTCCACCGAACGCTCGTCGCTGCCATCGCGCGAGATCATCAGGCCGCGGCGGCCGACCGTAACCTTGGTCTGCGTCGCCAGGCACTGGCGCACCGGATCGCCGAGCGAGCGGCGGTCGTTCTCGTCGACCAGCGTGATGATTTCGGTGATGGTCTTGCCCAGCGCATCCGCCGCGGACACGCCGATCAGCTGCTCGCCGGCACGGTTGAGGTAATCGATACGGCCGGTGGTGTCGGTGGTGATTACACCTTCGCCGAGCGAGTCGAGCGTGTCCCAGGCTGTGGGGCGGCCCCGCGGGGCCGTGGTGACGGTTGCTGCACGCGGCCCCATTTCCAGCATGGTGAGCAGCAATGCCGGTCCGCCCTGGTAGTCGATACGAACCGCAGCGAGTTCGATGCGCGCAGTCTGATCGCGCTGCGGGTGCAGTTCGACTTCAAGCCGATCCAGCCCGGGCGCAGCCGACAGCACGCGCTGCAGGTGATCGCTCACCACCTCTTTGTAGTCCGGATGAACCAGCTCGGCCATCGGCTTGCCGAGCAGCTGCTGCAGGTCGTGCCCGACCAGGGCGGCGAAATGGTCATTGGCGAACACGACGCCGTCGCGGTGTACCGCCACTGCCTCGTGCAGCCCGCCCAGCAGCCCCTCCAGCGAGCGCTCGCGCTCGCCGATCAGCAGATCCTTGATGGCGATCTGCTCCAGCAGCTGATTGGCGGTATCGGCCAGCGGCGCGGCGGCAGCGCCGCTGCTGCGGACGCGCTCGGTGTAACGGCCATCGCGGACGATGCCGTTCAGCTGGCGCGCGGCATATACAAGCGCTGCGGCGCGGCGTTCCCGCCAGAAAATGACGCCCAGCAGGACGATGACGGCGAACGTCAAAGCCGCAACGACGACAGGAATACCCGCAGTCCCTAACATGTCGTAGGGGCACTCATAGATGAACCGCCATTCTTCCCTTCATCCCCGTGTCGCCTCGGCCGTAATTGCGGCGAGAGGCGCACTTGTCAATCGCGCGCCGACTCAAGCGCGATTGGACTTCACTTGGGCCGGGCGGCTTCGGTACCGACCTCGAGATGCCGCTCGAGCGACGGTACCGACGTGACCGCAGCATATCGGACGCCAGGATTTCTGCCGCATGGATTGACCATAATGGTAAAGAGGATTCGCGCCGCACGCGCCTTCCGGCACCGGCCCATCACCTTGTCTGGCGTATGCAAAGCCCGTACCCTTTGCGGCCCGCATTTTCCCGGCATTTCCAACCAAGATCGACATGAACATTGAACTGGCGCGGCAGCAGATGATCGAGCAGCAGGTGAACACCTGGGATGTCTTCGACCAGCGGGTGCTCGACACCATGCGGCAGGTGCGGCGCGAGCTGTTCACCCCCACGGCCTGGGCCGACGTGGCCTTTGCCGATGCGCCGATCCCGCTCGAGCACGGCCAGTCCATGCTGCCGCCGAAGGTGCACGGCCGCATCCTGCAGGCGCTGGACCTCGCCCCCGGCGACGTGGCCCTGGAAGTCGGAACCGGCAGCGGCTACCTCGCCGCCTGCATGGGCCAGCTGGCCGCCCGCGTCCGCTCCATCGAGATCTTCCCCGAGCTGGCCGAGCGCGCCAGCGCGCGGCTGCTGGCCGCCGCCGCCAACAACGTGGCGGTGGAAGTCGCCGACGCCATGCAGCTCGACGAGCCGGCGCGCTACGATGCGATCGCGGTGACCGGCTCGCTGCCGCTCTACGACGAACGCTTCCAGCGCGCCCTGAAACCGGGCGGACGGCTGTTCGTGGTGGTCGGCACAGCGCCGGTCATGGAAGCCTGGAAGATCACCCGCCTGGGCGAACGCGAATGGCAGAAGGAAAGCCTGTTCGAGACCGTGATCGATCCGCTGCTCAATGCACCGCGGCCGCCGCAGTTCGTCTTCTGAAGACACCGCGGCGCCGTTCACCGATTCCCACCCGCAGTTCACCGCTTCGCTCTTCACAACCCTATGAGCATCCCTGAAATTACCCCGGCCGAATTCGTCGAGCGCCGCGACCGAGGCGAGACCCTCACCCTGCTCGATGTCCGCGAGGACTGGGAGCTGGCGGTGGCCAGCGTGCCGGGTGTGCTGCACATCCCGATGGGGCACGTGGCCGACCGGCTGGCCGAGCTGGAACGCGAGCGCGAAGTGGTGGTGATGTGCCGCTCCGGCCGCCGCAGCCTCGAGGTTGCGAAGTTCCTGCAACAAAACGGCTTCCGGGCGGTCAATCTGGCCGGCGGAATCCTGGCCTGGTCCCGCGACCTGGATGCAACCATTCCGACCTATTGAGACGTCCAAAAGCGTCTTGAAGAGGGTCGGGGGGCGTCGGAGCCGGTCAGGAACTGAAATCGACCGGCGGGAAGTCCGCGGCCAGTTCGCCAAACAATGCAAAAACATGGGAACCATGAAATGAAACTGCGTCCGCGCCTGCTGCTGCACACCCTGGGGTTGGGTGGGCTGTCCCTGATCGCTTCCGGCTACGCCGTCACCGCCCAGGGCGCCGATCTCATCGAGGTGTACCAGCGGGCGTTGCAGAACGATCCGCAGATCCGTGAAGCGGACGCCAACCGTCTGGCGAGCCGCGAGTCCAAGCCGCAAGCCCTGGCCGCGCTGCTGCCGCAGCTCAACGCCACCGGCAACTACACCAAGAGCGAATCTTCGGGCAGCAACACCTTCTCGAGCACCCAGCAGGGCCAGGTGCAGATCATCAATCGCCAGAGCGCCCAGGACCTGAACTCCACGGGCTACCAGATCCAGCTGCGCCAGACCCTGTTCCGCTGGGACCAGTGGTCCGCCCTGAAGCGCGCCGACTCCCAGGTGGCCCAGGCCGAGGCCGATTACCAGGCAGCGCAGCAAGATCTGATCCAGCGCACCTCGCAACGCTATTTCGACGTCCTGGCCGCCCAGGACACAGTGGACGCCGCCCAGGCGACGCTGGAAGCCCTCAACCGCCAGCTGGAGCAGGCCGAGAAGCGCTTCGAGGTCGGCCTGATCGCCATTACCGACGTGCAGGAGGCGCGCGCCGCCCACGACAGCGCTGCCGCGAACGTCATCCAGGCCAAGCGCACCCTGGCCACGGCCGAGGAGTTGCTGCGCGAGCTCACCGGCGAGTCCTTCGATACGCTGGCTGCGCCGATCGAGGACATGCCGCTGAAATCGCCCGATCCGGCCAACCAGGAGCAATGGGTCAGCACCGCTCTGGAGCAGAACCTGCGAGTGATCTCCGCGCGGCTGGCGACTGACATCGCCAAGCAGGACGTGAACGTCGCGCGCTCCGGCCACCTGCCGACCATCGACCTGGTGGCCGGCCGCCGCGGCAGCGATGTCACCGGCGATCAGACCATCACCAACCCCGCGTTCGGTGGCAGCCCGGTAGAACGCTCGACCTATCCTGCCGACAGCAACAGCACCGACAACTCCATCGGCCTGCAGGTGACGGTGCCGATCTACTCCGGCGGCAACACCTCCTCGCAAGTACGCCAGCGCGTGTACTTGCACCGCGCTGCGCGCGAACGGCTGGAGCGCGCCAACCGGGAAACTGAACGAGCCGCACGCGATGCATACCTGGGTGTGCTGAGCGAGATGTCCCGGGTCAAGGCGCTCAAGCAGGCGCTGGAATCCGGCAAGACGGCGTTGCAGGCGACCGAAGCCGGCTTCGAAGTCGGCACGCGCACCACCGTCGACGTGCTGGACGCGCGCCGCCGTCTGTTCGAGGCCCAGACGAACTATTCGCGCAGCCGTTACGACTACATCCTCAACGTGCTGCAGCTTCAGCTCGCCACCGGCACGCTGAAGAGAGAGGATCTGGCCGAGATCAACGGCTATTTGAAGGAACGGAATATCACGCGCTGAATGGCGCCGTTCTCGCGCCAGGCCCATGACGAAGGAGTACCGCTCCTTCGTCACGGCCGCGTAGAGATTGCGCCTGCGTAGGCAGGGCAGCACGAGCTGGACGCCATCCAGCGTTGGCCGGTACGGAAGAAGGTAGCGACGCAGCGGCAGGGCCTCGAGCCGGAGATCTGCCTGAAGCACATGGAGGGACTCGAGGCTCAGCCCGCCTTCCGCAGCAGCGGTTCGATCAGCGCCATCACTCGCGCCAGCGCACCGCGATTTGCTTCGACGATCGCGCGCGCAGCGGTTCCCATTTGGGAGCGACGTTCCGGATCTGACGCCAAGTCGCGCAGCGTCGTCGCCAGCGCATCTCCTGACGGTACCTCCAGCGCAGCGCCGCTTTCGAACAGCAGCCGCGCGATATCCGGTGCGTTGAAGTTGTTGGGCCCGCTCAGCACCGGGCGTTCGAGCGCAGCCGGCTCCAGCAGATTGTGCCCGCCGATCGGCACCAGGCTGCCACCGACGAAGGCCACATCGCACGCGGCATAGAGCATCAGCAGCTCACCCAAGGTATCTGCCAGCAAGACGCCTGTCTCTGCCGTCACCTGCTCGCCGCGCGAGCGGGTCGCATAGGGCACTGCCTGCGATGCAAGCCACTGCCGAACACGCTCGAAGCGATTCGGATGCCGCGGAACCAGGATCAGCAGCGCGTCGCGCCGTGCCTGCTGGACGCTGCGATGAGCCTGCAGCACCAAGTCTTCCTCGACGTCATGCGTACTGCCAGCCACCCACACGAACCGGCCCGCGAATTGCGCCGCGCGCAGCGCCTGCCCGTTAACGCGCACCTCTTCGGGAATTTCCAGATCGAATTTGACGTTGCCGGTGACATGCGTGCCGGCGCGATTGGCGCCCACGGCGAGGAAGCGGTCCGCATCGGCCTGTGTCTGGGCCGCGATCACGATGTCCTGGCTCAACGCGTCGCGGAACAG
>DATMEZ010000188.1:0-5726 GCA_035556415.1 Povalibacter sp. | reverse complement strand
CTGCGCTTTACGAATCGGGCCCGAGGATTAAGCAGGCCGTCACAGCCGGTGGTCACAGGTATCTGATATTCTTCGAACATTCCTCGCCGTCCATCGCATGACGTGCTTATTGCTCCATGAACCTGCTCAAACATTTGATCTTCGTTGTCGCGCTGGTATTGGTGGCTGCAGGGGGGCAGGCCGCCGATGACGTTCCACCCGCCGACACTTCGGCTACGGCAAGTGCTCCGGTGCCGTCGGCCATGGGCGAGGACGCCGATTCGCGCTACATCATCGGCCCGGGCGATGTGCTGCAGGTGTTCGTGTGGCGCAATCCCGAGCTGACCACCACGGTGCCGGTTCGCCCCGACGGCAAGATCTCCACGCCGCTGGTGGAGGACATGGTGGCCGTCGGCAAGACGCCTTCGCAGCTGGCTCGTGACGTGGAGAAGGTACTTTCCGAATACGTGCGCTCGCCGCAGGTGAACATCATCGTCACGCAGCCCGCCAGCACGTTCAGCCAGGTCAAGGTCATCGGCCAGGTCGCCAAGCCGCAGTCGTTGCCGTTTCATGAGGGCATGACGGTGCTGGATGCCGTGCTGGCGGTCGGGGGCCTGAATCCGTTCGCCTCGGGCAATCGCGCCAAGGTCATTCGCCAGGAGAACGGCAAGCCGCATGAGATCCGGATCAAGCTCGACGATCTGGTGAACAAGGGCGAGATGGCCACCAATATCCAGTTGCGGCCCGGCGACGTGCTGGTCGTACCCCAATCGCTGTTCTGACGACCATGGCCGACATCATCGAACAAGTCATGGATCAGCTTCGAGGTGCCTGGCGCTTCCGCTGGATCGCCATGATCGCCGCGTGGTGCGTGTGCATGGTCGGCTGGCTGATCGTTTACGCCATGCCCGACATGTTCCAGGCGACCGCCAAGGTGTTCGTCGACACGCGTACTGCGCTGGGTCCGGTCCTGAAGGACATTACTTACCAGTCCGACGTCGACTCGCAGCTCAACATGGTGCGGCAGGCGATGCTGGGTCGTCCGCAGCTCGAGCGCGTAGCTCGCGAAACCGACCTGGATCTGCGCGCGACTACGGAGCAGGAACGTTCGGCGCTCATCGATCGCCTGCGTAGCCGCATACTCATCGTCGGCGGCGGCGGGGGCGACAGCAAGCAGAGCGGCGGCCTCTACACCATCTCGTATCAGGACCCGAACCGCGAGAAGAGCATCCAGGTCGTCGACAAGCTCCTGAACACCTTCATGGAAGAGACGCTCGGAGGAAACCGGGAAGGCGCGGAGACCACGCAGCGTTTCCTCACCAGCCAGATCGCTGACTACGAGCGCAAGCTGCGCGAAGCCGAGGACCGGCTGGCGGAGTTCAAGAAAAAGAACGTGGGCCTGATGCCGGGCGCGCAGACTGGCGATTATTTTTCGCGCCTGCAGTCGGAGATCGATGCCGCCAAGAAAGTCGAATCGCAGCTAGGTGTGGCGCTGAGCCGCCGCGAGGAGCTGCATCGGCAGCTGCGTGGCGAAACGCCGTTCCTCGCGGGCGGCAATGGCAGCCCCGGATCGAAGATCCAGGGGGGCAGCAACGACACGGCAACCCGGATCCAGGAGACCCAGGCGCGTCTGGACGATCTGCTGCTGCGGTTCACCGATCGCCATCCTGACGTCGTTGCCGCTCGCGAAACGCTGGAGCAGCTCAAGCAACGGCAGCAGGCCGAGATCGAAGCGCTGCGTCGTGGTGATCCTTCGGCAGTGGCTTCCGTGGGTGCAGCGTCGAATCCGGTCTACCAGAGCATCCAGCTCGCGCTGAACCAGAACGAAGTGGAGATGGCGTCGATGCGCGGTGAACTTGCGGAGCACAATCGCAAGATCGCACAGCTACGCACCATGGTCGACACGGTGCCGCAGGTGGAGGCCGAGTACGCGCGGCTGAATCGCGATTACCAGGTCACGCGCGACGGATACACCGCCTTGGTGGATCGTCTGCAGAAAGCCCGGCTGTCGGAGCGCGCGGACGAAACCGGCGTGGTCAAGTTCGAGGTGGTCGATCCGCCTGCGGCCGCCTTCAAGCCGGCGGCGCCGAATCGCATCAAGCTGCTTGCCATGGTTCTGGTGGCAGGTCTGGCGATCGGTGGCGGGCTGGCTTATCTGTTGCATCAGATGCGACCGGTCTTCAACAGCACACGCTCATTGGGTGACATCACCGGACTACCCGTGCTCGGTGCGGTCAGCATGACCTGGCTCGATCGCGAGCGCATCCAGAGCCGCATGCGCAAGCTGGCTTTTGGCGGCGCCGGCGCGCTATTGATGCTCGTGTTCCTGTGCGTGCTCATGTTCCAGAGCCCCGGCTCGCGCCTGCTCCAGCGCGTAATCAGTTGAGGTCCGCATGAGCTTGGTCGAACTCGCGCTTCGGAAAATGCAGGCTGGTGCAAAGTCGCCGCCGGCGCGCGCTCGCGAGAGCGCGGCCCCGGGCAGCACCGCAACGACAGGTCCGAAGCTTGCGCAGGGAGTGGTCGGTGAGGTCGTTCATGCACCACGCCCTGCCGATCATTCCACCGCTGCGCTACATCGCTCCGACAAGTTCGTGCGTATCGATCGCGATGCGCTGCGGGCACAAGGATTGATGCCCCCGGAACAGCAGGAGCGGGTACTCGCGGACCAGTATCGGCATATCAAGCGTCCGTTGATTGCACGCGCCACCGGCCGCGGCGCCGAGCCGGTGCCGCGCGGCCAGCTCATCATGATGGCAAGCGCCATGCCCGGCGAGGGCAAGACTTTCACCTCGATCAATCTGGCCCTGAGCATGGCGCTGGAGAAAGACGTCTCCGTGCTGCTGGTCGACGCCGACGTGCCCAAGCCGCACATCAGCCGTACCTTCGGCGTGGAAAACGAACCTGGACTATTGGACGTGTTGCGGGACGAAGCAGCTAACGTAGAGTCCCTGATCCTGACCACGGACGTGCCGGGATTGAACGTTCTGTCGGTGGGCCGGCGTTCGGAGAATGCGACGGAACTGCTGTCCAGCGCCCGCATGGACGAGGCGATGAGCCAGTTGGTGCGCAACGATCCGACACGCATCGTGCTGATCGATTCGCCGCCGCTGCTCCTGACGAGCGAGGCGAGCGCGTTGGCACAATGCGCAGGCCAGGTCGTGGTAGTGATCCGTGCCGGATTCACGCCGCAGCAGGCGGTTCTGGACGCGCTCGGCTATCTGGGTGAGAACAAGCAAGTCGGCCTGGTGCTCAATCAGAGCCTGAACGCTCCGGTCGCCGGCTACTATTACGGCTACGGAGACCCCCGATAATCCTCGTTCGAGGACGGGCGAGAGCGGTTCTGCTGCCACGAGTCGACGATCGGCAACATCGACCAAGCAACAAGAGAAGGGAACGATCCGATGAAGTCAGATACCGTGGCCGGCGGCCTGCAGCTTCGCGCTGCAATCGTCGTTTCCATCCTGACCACCCTGGCCACGGCCGCCCAGGCGCAAGAGGCGTTCGAGCTGCCGGCGCAGCCCATCACCGAGCAGCCGGGGCTGCGTCTTGGCACCAATATCGGCGCCTTTTGGTCCGACAACATCGGCCGGCTCGCGGCAGACGAGAAGTCGGGTACGCTCGGCCAGGTCGGGGTGCAGCTCGGCTACAACGAGCGCTCGCGCCGCCTGGATGCCAACGCCGACGTGAACGCGGCCTACCAGCACTACTTCGACAATACCTTCGACGATGAGGTGGTCGGCGGTATCAATGCGCGGGCTGCGCTGCAGCTCGTGCCGGACCGTCTGCGCTGGCTGGTCCAGGAGAATTTCGGGCAGATCAACAGCGATCCATTCAGCGCTTCCACGCCGACCAATCGCGAGAATATCAACTATTTCACCACCGGGCCGGAGCTGGCCCTGCGCCTGGGCAGCGTTACCTCGCTACGGCTCGCCGGCTACTTCTCCGACACCGCTTACGAAGTCACCGACCTGGATTCGCGCAGCTACAGCGGCAGCGCCTCGCTGCGTCGCGAGCTGTCGGGTGCCAGCTCGTTGTCGCTGAATGCGACCGGCGAGAAGATCGAGTTCGACAACACGGTCGTGAACCGGGACTACGATCGCTACCAGGCGTTCCTGCGCTACGAACTGCGCGGCGCGCGCACCACGTTGGGCGTCGACGGCGGCTATACGCAGATCGACGACAACGTAAAGAAATCGGATGGCGTGTTGGCGCGCCTGTCGCTGTCGCGCCGACTGTCGGCCTCCTCGACGGTGTCGATCAGCGCTGGTTCGCAGTTTTCCGCCGCCGGCGACCTGTTCCGCTTCGATCAGCAGCAGCGCGGCGTGAGTCTCGATTCGCAATCGATCATCGGCGCCAGCGACGCCTTCAAGAGCCGCTTCGCTTCGCTCGGCTGGGGTTTCGACCGCAACCGTACCTCGCTGAACCTGAACGTGCAGTATCAGGACGAGAGCTACGAGCGCTCCACTACGTTCGATCGTACCGTGACCACCTACACCGGGCAGCTGCAGCGCCAGATCAGCCCGATCACCCAGTTGCGCCTGTTTGCCTACCTGGAGCGCGAGGATTTCAACAACCGCAATTTCACCGACGACGAGCTGCAGGTGGGGCTGGCGCTGGAACGGCAGCTGGGGCGCAAGCTCGGTGTGCGGCTGCAGTATGACTACTTCGACAGGGACAGCAGCAATAGCGTCAGCAACTACCAGGAGAACCGCATCGGCGTGTTCCTCACCTGGTCACCGCTTGCGCGCCCATGAGTCCGCAGCCGTTGCGTAATGCGATGACGGTGGACGTGGAGGACTACTTCCACGTTGCGGCGCTGGCCGAGGCAATCCGCCGCGACGACTGGTCGAGCATGGAATATCGCGCCGATGCCAACACGCACAAGCTGCTGGAGCTGTTCGCGGACAAGGGCATCAAGGCGACTTTCTTCATCCTCGGCTGGGTGGCGCAGCGCAGCCCCGAGCTGATCCGGGCGATCCACGCGGCCGGTCACGAGATCGCCTGCCATGGCATGAGTCACCAGCTCGTCTACCGGCAGACGCCGCAGGAATTCCTGCAGGAGACCCGCGACTCCAAGGCTCTGCTGGAGGACCTGATCGCAGCGCCGGTGCACGGCTATCGGGCCGCGAGCTGGTCCATCACCAAGCAGTCGCTGTGGGCCCTGGACGTGATTCATGACCTGGGCTTCGAGTACGACTCCAGCATTTTCCCGATCCGGCACGATCGCTACGGCATCGTCGATGCGCCGCTGCGGCCTGGTGTGATGATCACTCCCTCGGGCGGCAAACTGGTCGAGTTCCCACCTTCGACGGCGACCATGCTGGGAGTGCGTGTTCCGGTCGCCGGCGGCGGCTACTTCCGCCTGCTGCCGTATTGGCTGACCCGGATGGGCCTGCGCCAGATCAACCGCGACCTGCAGCAGTCGTTCATTTTCTACCTGCATCCGTGGGAAGTGGACCCGGAGCAGCCGCGCGTGCGGGTTGGCTGGCTGTCGCGCTTCCGGCACTACACCAATCTGCGCAAGACGCATGACCGGCTGCAACGCCTGATCGAGGAGTTCCGTTTCACCACGGTCAGGAACGTCCTCGCCGATACCGGCCTGCTGGCGCCTTAGCGCGGAGAACACCTCGTCATGCTCGAGTGGGCCTTCTGGATTCTCCTGCTGCTGGGCATCTATCCGTACGCGCTTTATCCCATCCTGGTGCGGCTGTTAGGTGCTTTGGTCGGTCACAACGTCAGGGTCGACG
>DATMEZ010000187.1:0-10868 GCA_035556415.1 Povalibacter sp. | reverse complement strand
CGGCCGATTGTCTGGATTCAGGGCAGGCCATATTCGTATTTATAATCAGCTAAATACGATGCTTATTTAGAACAGCTCTATTCATTCGTCGTATCGTTCAGACCTGACCACCCGGCACTTCTGTTGACCGGTTTTGCGGGTCTCCCTGTCGCCCGTATCAGGGTGCGCGTATACACTTTGCGCCATCGGGCCCGGCATGGGCTCTCAAACAATTCTGAAGGGAAAGTCATGGCGAAAGCAGTGGATAAGGCTTACTACACCGTCCGCGAACGCATCGTGCGGGGTGTCTACCCCGCGTCTTCCCGCATCACCGAGCAGGAAGTTGCCGCTGCCGCCGGTGTCAGCCGAACTCCCGTCCGGGAGGCGTTGCGCAAACTGCATGCGGAAGGTTTGCTGGAATTCATTCCGCACCAGGGCGCGATCGTGACGGAGTGGACCAGCGAAGATCGTGACGATGTGTTCGAGATGCGCGCCTTGCTCGAAGGATATGGCGCAGCCCGCGCGGCGCGTCGGATGACACCGGAAGTTCTCACGGAGCTGCGACAACTGGCCGAGGAGCAGTACCACGAGACCTTGAGCAAGCGGGAAGGGTATCTGGAGCGTGTCGGCGATTTGAATTGCCGCTTCCATCATCTCATTCAGGAGTGCGCTGCCAGCCATCGCCTGGTCACGGCGCTGTCCTCGATGATCGAGGCGCAGGTCATGCTGAAGTCGTTCGAGACTTATCAGGACGAGGACATGATTCGCAGCGCTTCGCATCACCTGGAGATCGTGCGGGCTCTGGAGGCACGCGATCCGGATTGGAGCGCGGCGCTGATGCGCTCGCATATCCTGGGCGCGCGCGGCGCCCTGCGAGCTTTCTAGTCCACCTCGAAGGGAATCCAGGAACAGGCGAGGGCACGGGTGCGTTGTGCGCCCGTGTCCGCATCGTTTGTAACTTTACCTGCGCACGATTGGTAGAATTCAAGCGGCTTGGCGCTCCAAGGCACTGCCGCGGACGCCGCGCGCCGAATCAAGAACCGTTATTCAAGAGGATTGCCACCATGACCATCAAAGTCGGCGACAAGATGCCGTCCGGAACGCTCACGCTCGCCACCAGCGAGGGGCCGCAGAAGATCAGCGCCGACGACTACTTCAAGGGCAAGAAAGTGGTGCTGTTCTCGGTGCCCGGCGCCTTCACCCCCACCTGCGATGCCAAGCATCTGCCGGGATTCGTGGAGAAGGCCGCCGATCTCAAAGGCAAGGGCGTCGACAAGATCGCCTGCCTGGCCGTCAACGACGTCTTCGTGATGAAGGCCTGGGGCAAGGCGCAGGCGGTGGATGGCAAGGTGGACATGCTGGCCGACGGCAACGCCGAGTACACCAAGTCGCTGGGACTGGAACTGGATGCCAGCGGCTTCGGCATGGGCACTCGTGGCCAACGCTTTGCGCTGGTCGTCGACGACGGTGTGGTCAAGCAGGTGAATGTCGAGGAGAAGGGCGAGTTTCGCGTGTCCAGCGCGGAGCATGTGCTCACCCAGATCTGAAGGCCACTTGCGATCGCGCGCGTGAATGAGAAGCGCGCGTCGTAGGCAAAAGAAAAGGGGACGCAGCGCGCGTCCCCTTTTTTGTTTCAGGGCCTTTGTTTCAAGGCACCTGCGGGCCTTCAGCCCAACGCCTTCTCCAGCTCCGGCAGGATCGTGAACAGATCGCCGACCAGGCCGATGTCCGCCACCTCGAAGATGGGCGCTTCGGCGTCCTTGTTGATGGCAACGATGGTGCGCGCGTCCTTGATACCGGTCAGGTGCTGGATGGCGCCCGAAATGCCGATGGCGATGTACAGCTCCGGCGCAATGATCTTGCCGGTCTGGCCGACCTGCAGATCGTTGGCGGCGTAGCCTGCATCCACCGCGGCACGCGAGGCGCCGACGCCGGCACCGAGCTTGTCGGCCAGGCTGTAGATGATCTTGAAGTTGTCAGCACTGCCCAGCGCGCGACCACCCGAAACCACGCGAGAAGCCGTCTGCAGATCCGGACGGCCGGTGGCGGCAGCCGAACGGCCGACGAAACGGGTATGCGTGGGCAATTCCGCGCTGACGTTGGCCGCTTCGACGGCGGCGCTACCGCCCTCGGGCGCTGCCTGGAACGAAGCGGTACGCACGGTCAGCACCAGCTTCTTGTCCTGCGGCGCCTCGACGGTGATCACGGCGTTGCCCGCATAGACCGGGCGACGGAAGCGATAAGCCGATTCCACCGCCATCACGTCGCTCAGCTGTCCTACGCCCAGCAACGCAGCGACGCGCGGCATCAGATCCTTGCCGAACGTGGTGGAGGGGCCGAACACATGCGTGTAGTTCGCCGCCAGGGCAGCAACCTGCGGAGCGAGAAGGGCCGCGAGCGGCTCGGCATTCGCAGCATTCTCGACCTTGAGCACGCGCTTCACGCCGGCAATGGCCGCAGCCTGGGTCGCAACCGCCGCTGCGTCTGCCGCCAGAACGGCGATATCGATTTCTGCACCTTCGATCTTGCTGGCGCAGGCGACGCACTTGGCAGTGGATGGATTGAGCTTGCCGCCGGAGTGCTCGGCGACGATGAGAATCTTTGTCATCACACCAACCCCTTCTGCTTGAGTGCGGCGACCAGTTCCGACACGTCCTTCACCATGATGCCCTTGGAGCGCGCCGCCGGCGGCTCGTACTTGAGGGCCTTGAACTGGCTGGCGGCGTCCACGCCCAGATCGGCGAGGGCGAGGGTCTCCAGCGGCTTTTTCTTGGCCTTCATGATGTCCGGCAGCTTGACGTAGCGCGGCTCGTTCAAACGCAGGTCGGTGGTGAGCACCGCCGGCAGGTCGACCTCGATGGTCTCCAGTCCCGCGTCGACCTCGCGCGTCACCTTTGCTTTGTCACCTTCCAGCTCGACCTTGGAGGCGAAGGTGGCCTGCGGACGGTTCCACAGCGCCGCCAGCATCTGGCCGGTCTGGTTGTTGTCATCGTCGATGCCCTGCTTGCCGAGCAGCACGATCTGCGGCGCTTCCTTCTCGATGAGCTTGAGGAAGACGCGCGCGGCGGCCAGCGGCTCGATCGGCGAGTCGCTCTGGACCAGGATGGCGCGGTCGGCGCCCATGGCCAGGCCGGTGCGCAGCTGCTGCTGGGTGTCGGCGGGGCCGATGCTGGCGACGATGACTTCGCTGGCACCGCCCTTCTCCTTGATCCGCAGCGCTTCTTCGAGCGCGATCTCGTCGAAAGGATTGATGCTCATCTTCACGCCTTCGGTCACCACGCCGGTGCCGTCGGGCTTGACGCGGACGCGGACGTTGTAGTCCACGACTCGCTTGAGGCCTACCAGAATCTTGCTCACGCCTGGCTCCAAATGAATGTCGAGTGCGAGGGGCCGCCCGCCGGGCAGCGGCGGGGCACGCTAACGGAAGCTCGCTCCGGAGTCAAACCGTCGGCCGCCCGGCAATGCAGGGCTTTTCCCCTTGATTAGGCAGGGAATTCCATGGATCGGAACGCGCTGCAAAAAACTGCCGGGCGCGATGGCCCGGGGTGACCTGCAAGTCAGGAGGCGGGCACGAAAACGGCTCGCTGCGCACGTCCGGGCAGGGCTTTGCGTAAACTCACGCTCCCTTGAGGATTCATGGACCGGCCCTACATGCCCGACGCACTCGGCTCGCGACTGAAGATCGGCGTGATCGCGCCTGCGAGCAACACCATCGTGCAGCCCGAATTCGATGCCATGCGGCCGCCGGGCGTCAGCAACCAGATGGCCCGGGTGATGATCCCGGATACGCCGGTGGGCACCGAGGAGGAGTTCAGCAGCATGATGCACGGGGTCCGTGGCGCGCTCGAGGCCACCGTCGACACCGTCATGGCCTGCGCTCCGACCACCGTGATCCTGGCCATGACGGCCGAGACCTTCTGGGAAGGCACGCTCGACCCGGCCGGCCTGCAGGCCCACCTGGAATCGCGCACTCATGCCAAGGTGGTGCTCGGCGCACTGGCCTGCCAGGCCGCCATCCAGCGTTATGGCGGCATCCGACGCATCAGCCTGATCACGCCTTACATGCCTTCGGGCGATGCCCAAGTGCGCCGCTCGTTCAGCGACAACGGCTTCGAGGTGGTGAACCTGCTGGGGCTGAAGTGCAACAGCCCGCTGCTCATGGCCCACGAGTCCCCGGAGCGGCTGCGGCGGGCGGTGCGCGAGGTCGACGATCCCAGCGTCGAGCTGATCCTGCAGGTGGGGACCAACCTGGCGTTCTCGCGGGTGGCCGCCGAGGCAGAGCGCTGGCTCGGCAAGCCGGTGCTGGCGGTCAACACCTGCACCTACTGGCAGGCGCTGCGCAGCAACGGCATCGAGGACAAGCTCGACGGCTTCGGCTCGCTGCTGATGGAGCATTGAAACGCCGGCGCAGGCCGCCAGCGGCGGCAAGATCATGCAAGGCCCCGACACTGTGATGCCGGCCGCAGCGGCTGGCTGTACCGACTGTTATTGAATCGACTCTGGTATCTTCTTCGAGCACTTTCTCAATCATGACTCGACCCATGCGCACCATCCGTCCCAGCTCCGGCCTTGCCAACGTCCGCTACGAGATCCGCGGCGACCTGGCACGGCGCGCCAACGAGATGGAGCGCATGGGCCATGACATCATTCCGCTGAACATCGGCAACCCCGGCGTGTTCGGCTTTCGCACGCCGGAGACCATGCGGCTGGCGATGATCGAGAACTTGAAGGCCAGCGAGGCCTACTCCCACCAGAAGGGAATTTTCCCGGCGCGCGAAGCCGTGGTGATGCAGCAGCAAAGCCGCGGCGTGCGCGGCGTGAGCGCCGATGAAGTCTACATGGGCAACGGCGTCAGCGAGCTGATCGACCTGGTGCTGCGGGCGCTGCTGTCCACCGACGATGAAGTGCTGGTGCCGAGCCCGGATTACCCGCTGTGGACGGCGGCCGTGAATCTGAATCGCGGCCGTGCGGTGCATTACCCCTGCCATCCCCACAATGGTTTCGAGCCCGACCCGAAAGACATCGAAGCGCTGATCACGAGCCGCACGCGTGCCATCGTCGTGATCAATCCGAACAATCCGACCGGCGCGGTCTATTCGCGGGCGACGCTGGAAGCCATCGCTCGCATCGCCGAGAAGCATCATCTCGTCGTCTTCTGCGATGAGATCTACGATCAGATTCTCTACGACAACGCCGAGTTCATCCCCATGGCGACGTTGGTGCACGGCACGCTATGCGCCACGCTCTCGGGGCTTTCCAAGGTCTACCGTGCCTGCGGCTACCGCGTCGGCTGGGCGGTGTTCTCGGGCGAGCTGGAACCTGCGCGCGAATATTTGCAGGCAGTCGACAAACTCTCGTCGCTGCGTCTGTGCAGCAACGTACCGGGTCAGTGGGCGGTGCAGACGGCGCTCGGCGGTTATCAAAGCATTCACGAGCTGACGTGCCCGGGCGGTCGGCTGTATCAGTCGCGCCAGGCGATTCTCGATGGCGTTGCGCAGAGCAAGTATCTGCAAGTGCATGCGCCGCGCGGTGCCATCTACGCATTCGTCGGGATCAAGGACGGCGTGCTGCCCGAATTCTCGGATCGGCAGTTCGCGATGGATCTGCTGGAGTACAAGCACGTGCTGCTGGCTCCGGGCACCAGCTTCAACACGCCTTACAAGTCCCATTTCCGCATCACCCTGCTGCCGACCCCGGAAGTCCTGGCCGACGTGTTCCGCCGCATGGAGGAGCTGCTGGACAGCTATGCCGCCGGCTCCGAGCCGGTGGCGCGGGCGCCGGATTTGAAAGTGCTGAAGGGCAGGGGCTGAGCAGAACCCCGCTTTTGGTCATTCCCGCGCAGGCGGGTGCGGGTATCCGTCCGAATCGGCAGCATGGACTGCCGCTTGTACGGCAGCGACGAGTAGCTGGGCGTCATTGAAGGCGACGATTCGTCGCATGCCGGTGTTTACGCACCATCGTTACGATCCTGGTGCGTGCCGGCTGCACCCATGAAGCTCAGGCGCATTCGCGCGTGATGCGAACGCCGACCGATGATACTTTGGCGGTCTGGATCACCCATCATCGCTGCCAGTCACTCTTGTCCGTCAATCATCTCCTAGACCAGGGCGTCACGATTCTCACGGCGAGCCGCAGGCTCGCCCACGCGCTGCGACTCGGCTACGCCCGGCATGCCCAAGGCAAGGGTCAAGTCGTCTGGCAGACGCCGCGGGTTCTGCCGTGGAGCACCTGGCTGCGTCAGCAGCATCTGGAAGCTCGCGCAGCGCATTCATCGAAGTCATATGCGTTGACGCCTGCACAGGCGCGCGTCCTATGGGACGACGTGGTGGGAAGCAGCCGCTTCGCCGCTGAGCTTCTCAATCCATCCAGCGCAGCCCGCCTGGCTGCGCGCAGCTGGCGACGCTTGCAGGACTACCTGATTCCGATAGAGCGTCTGGCCGAATTCGACGCGCCCGAGCCCATGGCGCTGCACGCCTGGTGCGAGCAGTTCACCCAGCGCTGCGCATCGCTCGATGCAGTCGATGAGGCGCGGCTGGCGCACTGGGCCTACGACGACGAACTCATGCCGGCCGAGCGTCTGGCATTTGCCGGGTTCGACGCCATGCCCCCGGCGATGTCGCGCTTGCTGACTCGCTGGGGCGACGCCGGGTTGGTCGCCGATTCGCAACTGGAAGTCCACACCCCAGCGAGCGTAGCGGTCATTGCCGCCCCCGATCTCGATGAGGAACTGCAGCTTGCCGCTTCCTGGGCGCGCGATCGTGTGCTGGACGGTGCAGTCAATGTCGGCGTGATCGTGCCGGACCTGCAGGCGCGACGCGACGCAGTGCAGCGCGTGTTCGAGGATGCGATCGCGCCGGGGCAGCGCCAGACGCACCGTGCAGCCGCTTCGCTGCCGGTGGTGATTGCGGCTCCCGTACCAATGTCTTCGTATCCGCTGGTCGATGCGGCGCTGTTGGTATTGCGTATGGCAGCGGGGAACGCTTCGAGTATCGATGCCGGGCGCATTCTGCGTTCGCCGTTTCTCGCTGGCTCGCAGACAGAGCAGGCTCGTCGCGCCATTGCCGACGTGCGACTGCGTGACGAGCAGCGCGATCGCTGGGATTGGTTCGGTCTCGAACGTTGGGCGGGGCTGACCAGCTGCGATCAGCTACAGCTGGCGGCGCGCAATCTGAACACGCTCCTGCGCGAGTTCCACAGTAGTGCGCTGCCGAGCGAATGGGCCGAGCGTTTTCACAAGATGTGGGTCGCGATCGGTTGGCCGGGCGAACGCTCGTTGAGCAGCGCCGAACACCAGACACTGGAGAAATTCCAGTCCGCGCTCGCCGAGTTCGGCGGACTCGATGCCGTGGCCGGCCGCATGAACCTGCGACGCGCGACCGCGCGGCTACAGGATCTTTTGGGCGACACGCCGTTCGAGCCAGAGACCATCGCCGCAGCCGTCACGGTGATCGACGCCGCGACCAGCGCGGGCATGCAGTTCGATGCCCTGTGGGTCGCCGGGCTGCATGCCGATCGCTGGCCGGCCGCCGTGAATCCGGATCCACTGATTCCGCTCGAACTGCAGCGCGCCGCGGGCATCCCCGAATCCTCGGCCCCGGCGATCCTGCACCAGGCGACGACCCAGCTGCTGCGCTGGATGACCAGTGCGGATTCACTGGTGCTGAGCTGGCCGCATCGCGACGGTGACGTCGAACTGATCCGCAGCCCCTTGCTCGACCGGGTCGAGGCGACGGAAGCATCGTTGCCGCCGTCGGTCCGCACCCGATCGCTGCGTCGAACGATCTTCGACGCACGCCCGGTGCTCGATGAAATCGTGGACGATCGTGCACCTTCGCTCTCATTGCAGGCGACCAGGGGAGGCGCCCGAACGCTGGAGCTACAATCGCGCTGTCCTTTCCGGGCGCAGGCGGAACTGCGGCTGCGGGCGCGACCGATCCCGCGGGTGAGTATCGGCGTCGAGCCGGTCGACCGCGGCGCAATTCTGCATCGCGTACTGGAAGACGTGTGGGGTTCACTGCGAACGCAGGAACGTCTGCTGAGCGTCGACGATCACGCCCTGGAATCGCAGGTACGCGAAAGCGCCCAGCGCCACGCAGCACAGGCGCTGCTGCCGGACACACCGCATCGTCATCGACTGGCGATGCTGGAGATCGACAGCGTGGTCCAGCAGATCATGCAGCTGCTGCGGCAGGAGCGGCTGCGGCCACCGTTCGCGGTTCGACTGGCGGAGGCCGCCGAGCAGTACGCCATTGGCGGCTTGTCCATTACGTTGCGGCCGGACCGGATCGATGACCTGGCCGCCGGCGGCGAGTTGCTCATCGACTACAAACTCGGCGCGGCGCACCGGCCACGAGACTGGTTCGACGCCTGGCCAGGCCGTCCGCGTCGCCCGCAGCTGCCGCTGTATGCGCTGGCTCATGCGGACAGGCTGCGGGCTCTGGCATATGTCGTGCTCGCGCCGGGAGCAGTCGAGTATCGGGGTTGGAGTGATGGAACCGACGTGGGCGCAGGCGTGGTTGCCTATCCCAAGGGGATGCGCATCGACCTGGGCGATCCGGTGGACTGGGAATCGCTGATGCATCACTGGCGCTTCACGCTCACCCGGCTGGCTGAACACTATGTCGCCGGCGACGCGAGCGTCGATCCGCTGCCGCAAGAGTGTGCGACATGCCACCTGAGCACGCTGTGCCGAATTCACGAACGCGTCATGAACGAGCGCGAAGGCGAGGCGGGCAACGATGACTAGCGACGCAGCAGCACGCGCGGCCGCCCTCGATCCGCGGCGCTCGTTCATCGTCCAGGCGCCGGCTGGTTCGGGCAAGACCGAACTGTTGACCCAGCGCTATCTGCGCTTGCTGGGAACGGTCGAATATCCGGAGCAGATTCTCGCCATCACGTTCACCCGCAAGGCTGCGGCCGAGATGCGCGCACGCATTCTGAGTGCTTTGGAGAAGGCGACCGGTGCGCCTCCCGAATCGCCCCACAAGCGGGCCACCTGGGAACTGGCGCGGGCTGTGCGCGCGGCGGACGATCGATATCAGTGGCGCCTGGCGGAACAGCCATCACGGCTGCGCGTCCAGACCATCGATGCGCTGAATGCATCGCTGGCGCGCCGCCTGCCGATGCTGGCGGCGACCGGCTCGGGCCTGGAGCCGACCGACGATCCCGGGCCGTTGTACGAAGCGGCAGGCAGGCGCTTGATCGAGCGGCTGGGCGATCACAGCGACGTGGCCTCACAGCTGGAACGTCTGATCGTGCATCTGGGCAATCGGGTGGATCGCCTGATCGAGCTGTTGAGCGATCTGTTGGCCAAGCGCGATCAATGGCTGCACCCGGTGGTGCAGGCACGCGCCAGTAACGATCTGCGCACGACACTGGAAGGAACGTTGCAGCGGGTCATCCGGCGACACTTGGCGCTGGTGTGCGAAGGACTGGGCGATGATCGCCGCCGTGAACTGCACGAGTTATTGCTGTATTCGGCTGGCAATCTGCTGGAAGGCAATGGCCTCGATCCCGCGCGGCGTGCGACGCTGGAGCTCTGCATCGGCCGCAACTCGCCGCCCGACACTGCAATCGAAAGCCTCGGCGCATGGCGCGCGATTGCAACGATGCTGTTCAAGAAGGACGGCGAACCGTACAGCGCCGTCAACAAGGGCCACGGCTTTCCGACCACCAACCGCGACATGAAGGCGCGGATGCTGGACATTCTGCACTCGATCGGCCCGGATGAGTCGCTGTGCGAACGCCTGCTCGAACTGCACACGCTGCCGGACCCTGCTTACAGCGACGATCAATGGCGAACGCTGCTGGCGTTGCTGGAGTTGCTGCCGGCAGCCGTGGCGGAGTTGCAGCTGGTGTTCCAGGCGCGCGCCAAAGCAGACTACGTCGAGGTCGCTCTGCGGGCATTGCGCGCACTGGGCCCTGCGGAAGAGCCGACCGATCTGGCGCTGGCGTTCGACTATCGGCTGCAACATGTCCTGGTCGACGAATTCCAGGACACCTCTTTCAGCCAGCTCGATCTGCTGGAACGCCTGACGGCGGGGTGGAGCGATGGCGACGGCCGCACGTTGTTCTGCGTCGGCGATCCGATGCAGTCGATCTATCGTTTCCGCCAAGCCGAGGTCGGTCTGTTCATCGGCTTGCAGCAGCACGGCTTGCGCAACATCCGCCTCGAACCCTTGCGGCTCGAAGCCAACTTCCGCTCCAGTTCGACGCTGGTGAACTGGGTCAATGCCGTCTTCCCGAACGTGCTCGCCGCACGCAACGATGCGGAGCAGGGCGCCGTGCAGTACAGCCCGAGTACCGCGGCGCTGACCAATGAGAGCGCCGGTGTCAGCATTCATGCCTTTGCCAACGGCGACAAGGAGATCGAAGCTGCACGCGTGATTGCGATCGTTCGCGAAGAGCTGGAACGCGATTCGTCGGGAAGCATCGCCGTATTGGTCACAGCACGTAGCCACGTCGACGCGATCGCCCGTGGACTGACGCTGGCAGGCATCGAATTCCAGGCGGTCGAGATCGAGCAGCTGCAGCAACGCCCGGTGGTCCAGGATCTGATCGCGTTGACCCGCGCACTGGTGCATCTGGCCGATCGCACTGCCTGGCTGGCGGTGCTGCGCGCCCCCTGGTGCGGCCTGGCCCTGGCCGACCTGCACGCGCTCGATGCCGATCCGGATCAGACGGTCGAAGAGGCGATTGCCGCGGCATTGCGATCGCGGCCAGACGATTTGTTCTCAGGCCTGCCGCTTTCGTCGGATGGTCAGATGCGTCTGGCTCGTACTCATGCTGTGCTGAGCGCGGCGCTGATGGAGCGCGGACGGTGGCCACTGCGTGTGTGGGTCGAGCGCACATGGAATGCACTCGGCGGGCCTGCGACGCTCACCCGCATC
>DATMEZ010000186.1:0-6650 GCA_035556415.1 Povalibacter sp. | reverse complement strand
GATCACGGATCAGCCGTCCGACACCCTGCTTCAACGCGATCACCGCTTGCGGCACCTGCTCTTCGAAGAATGCATTGCCGCCGCGCCGCTCGATCGCGGCGAGCCGCGCTTTGAGCACCGGATCGTCCGGCACGGCAAACGGCAGCTTGTCGATGACGACCACCGACAAGGCCGCACCTTTGACGTCCACGCCTTCCCAGAAGCTGCTGGTGCCTAACAGCACTGCGTTGCCGTACTCGCGAAAGCGCTTGAGCAGAACTTCACGCGGCGCATCACCTTGCACCAGTATCGGGAATGGCACCGCAGCGCCAAATCTTCTGGCCAGTATCTCCGCAGCTTCGCGCAACGCGCGATGACTGGTGAACAGCAGGAAAGCGCGCCCACCGCTTGCCTGCAATATCGGCAGCGCTGCCTCGACCACTTGCTGTGTGTAGCGTCGCGAAGCTGGTGCATCGAGCCCCGTCGGCAGATACATGAGCGCCTGGCGCTCGTAATCGAACGGGCTGCCGAACTGGACGGTGACGGGCTGCTGCATTCCAGCGCGACGCGTGAAATGACTGAAGTCATCGCCGACGGCCAACGTGGCAGACGTGCAGATCCACGCACTCGAATGCGAGGCGATCAGCGTGCCGAGCTGCTCGGCGACATCGACCGGCACGTAATGAAATGACACGCCGTGCCCGCTGACCTGCGCCCAACGCACGCTGGCCAGCGATTCGTCGTCGCCGTGATCCAGCAACGTGCTCATGCGGCCGCTCAGCTCGACCGCGCGACGCCGGACAGTTGCCAGTCCAGGATGATCCGCGGCCACGTTGCTCAGGGACTTCGCCAGATCGGCCAACGAGAATTGCACTGCCTCCAGCGACTCGATGACCGATGCCGACCATTGCGCAAACTCGTGCCGTTCGCTCGCAGTGCCGAGTGCATCGTGCAGGTCGACGATCCGCCGATCCAACGTCTGTGCGAACGAAGCAGCGACTTCCGTCTGCGGCGCGCCCGAAATGAGTTCTGCGGCAAGATCGCGCGCCAGCGCCTGCAGCTGGCGGCCCGATACCGCAAAGCCGAGAAACGCAGACGCGACCTCCGGCAGCTGGTGCGCCTCGTCGATCACGATGGCGTCGGCGCCCGGCAACAGATCGCCGAAGCCTTCCTCTTTGAGCACCAGGTCCGCCATCAGCAGATGGTGATTGACGACCACGACGTCCGCAGCCTGTGCCTCGCGGCGTGCCTTGATGACGTGACAGCGATCGAACAGCTCGCAGTCCGGCCCGAGACAGTTGTCACGCGTCGATGTCACCCAGGGCCAGACGGGATCGGATTCGCTGAAACGCGCAAGCTCCGCTATGTCGCCCTGCTTGGTGAATCTCGCCCAGTGGCGAACATGCGGGAGTGCCGTCGCCACTTCACGGCGCAGTCCGCGCGAAGTCGCCTGGTGCTCTGCGAGTTCCAGGCGGTGCAGACACAGGTAGTTCGCACGCCCCTTGAGCAACGCCACCCGCACCGGCATTCCCAACGCCGCCGCCACTGTCGGCAGATCGCGTCGAAACAACTGATCCTGCAGCGTGCGCGTACCGGTGGAAACAATGACACGACGGCCCGACAACAGCACCGGAATCAGGTACGCGTAGGTCTTGCCCGTTCCGGTGCCCGCCTCCACTACCAGGCGGCCGCGCGACTGCAATGCTTGCGCGACTTCGCCCGCCATGGCGATCTGCTCGGGACGCGTGGTGAAGCCGGGAACCGCGGCAGCCAATGGCCCGTTAGGTCCGAAAATTTCATCCCACTCGTGCATGAGCTTATTTGAAGACCGCGCGAAAGCGCGCCAATGCCACCGCGCCCGGCGCCAACGAATTGCGCAGGCGCCAGCGGATATGGGTGTAGTCCTCGGCGGTCGCTGGCCGCGTCAATGGCTGGCGCGCGGCCCCGTCGGATGGCTCGGAGAGTGGCAACGACTGCTCCATCACGATCAGCTGCCCTTCCCGGGCGAAGGTCTGCCCCCCATCGGCGGAAAAAGTGATTTCGGTGCCCGGACCGCCGGCGGAGTTGGGCACGTAATGCGTATTCTCGGGTACTCGCTGCACGACGACGACTTCACGCGCCGGCTCGGAGCCCTGATTGAGGATGCGCACCGTATAAAAGACCACCTGGCCTTCGTGCAGCACCTTCGCAGGCACGAGCCGTGCGATGCGGTGCCCCGCCACGTTCGTCTCCTCGCGGACTTCGGCGACTAGCGTGGTTTCGATCGATTCCGCGGCCCGCGCCGCGGGCGCAAGCCACGCGGTGGCCAACAACGCCGTCCAACAAAGCCGTGCCCACCTGTTCATACCTCTTCTGCGGGCCCGGCACGGCAACGGCGCCGCGACACCCTGGCGCAAGCGGCGCGCGATGCCAGGTTTGCAGAGCGGGCTATGCAAGGAAATCATGAACATAAGACCGGGATTGTAGACTGCCGGGTGGCATTTCAATGACAGAGTTGCGCTGCCCGGTATAATCCCGCGCCTGTTTCGCCGCTTCCCGACTCGAAACCGTGGATTGCGGTCCACTGCCGGAGGATTGCGTTGCAATGAGCATGAATGCATCTTTAA
This sequence comes from Povalibacter sp., assembly GCA_035556415.1. Lineage (GTDB taxonomy): Bacteria > Pseudomonadota > Gammaproteobacteria > Steroidobacterales > Steroidobacteraceae > Steroidobacter. The sequence continues at coordinate 4,065 of DATMEZ010000186.1, read as the reverse complement.
AAAGCTGGGTCGAGGATGTTGCGAAGCTGACTCAACCGGACTCCATCCACTGGTGCACCGGTTCCGACGCCGAGAACTCGAAGCTGATCGACGCCATGCTCGCCACCGGGGATCTTATCAAGCTCAACCCCGCCACCCACCCCAACTGCTACCTGCACCGCTCCAACCCTTCCGACGTCGCCCGCGTCGAGCACCTCACCTTCGTCTGCACGCGCAACCGCGAAGACGCCGGCCCCAACAATCACTGGATGGAACCCGCCGAAGCGCACCGCAAGGTCGATGCGCTGTTCGAAGGCGCGATGCGCGGCCGCACCATGTACGTGGTGCCGTACTGCATGGGTCCGATCGATTCGCCGTTCTCGCGCTGCGGCGTCGAGATCACCGACAGCCCCTACGTGGTGGCCAACATGCGCATCATGACGCGCATGGGCGGCGACGCCCTGCGCCGTATCGAGCGCGAAGGCACCTTCGTCAAGGGTCTGCATTCGATCGGCGACCTGGACCCGGAACGCCGCTTCATCATGCACTTCCCGGAAGAGCTGACGATCAAGAGCGTGGGCTCGGGCTACGGCGGCAACGCGCTGCTCGGCAAGAAGTGCCATGCGCTGCGCATCGCCAGCTGGCAGGCGCGCGACGAAGGCTGGCTGGCCGAGCACATGCTCATCATGGGCGTACAGAGTCCGCAGGGCGAGACGCACTACATCGCCGGCGCTTTCCCGTCGGCCTGCGGCAAGACCAACCTGGCGATGCTGGTGCCGCCCGAATCGATGCCGGGCTGGAAGATCTGGACCGTGGGCGATGACATCTGCTGGATGACGGTCGGCCCGGACGGCCGGCTGCGCGCCATCAACCCGGAAGCGGGCTACTTCGGCGTGGTGCCCGGCACCAACCGCAAGACCAACAAGAACGCTTACGACATGATCCAGCGCGACACCATTTTCACCAACGTCGCGGTCACCGCCGACAACCAGCCCTGGTGGGAAGGCCTGGAAAGCGGCACGCCGGTCACCGACTGGCAGGGCCGGCCCTATGCCGGCAACGGGCCAGCCGCGCATCCGAATTCCCGTTTCACGGTGTCCGCCAAGCACAATCCGATCTACACCTCGCTGGCCGAAGCGCCCGAAGGCGTGCCGATCTCCGCCATTCTGTTCGGCGGCCGTCGTCGCGAAGTCGCGCCGCTGGTGTATGAAGCACGCAGCTGGGCGCATGGCGTGCTGGTCGGCGCAGGCATGGCTTCCGAGACCACTGCCGCGGCGGTGGGACAGATGGGCGTCGTGCGTCGTGACCCGATGGCGATGAAGCCGTTCTGCGGCTACAACTACGGCGACTACTGGAAGCACTGGCTGTCGTTCGAAGGCAAGGCCAAGCAGCTGCCCAAGATTTTCCACGTCAACTGGTTCCGCCAGGACGGCAACGGCAAGTTCATGTGGCCCGGCTACGGCGAGAATCTGCGCGTGCTGCGCTGGGTCATCGACCGCTGCGAAGGCAAGGCGCAGGCACAGGAGACAGCCATCGGCTACCTGCCCAAGGCCAGCGACCTGGACGTCAGCGGTCTCAACATCGACGACGCCGCCCTGCAAACGCTGCTGTCCATCGATCCGACCGCCTGGCGCCAGGAAGTCGAGTCCATCGGCAAGTACCTGGACGAGTTCAAGGATCGCATCCCCGCGCAATTGCGTGAGGAGCTGCGCGGGGTCGCGCAGAGACTCGGATAGGAGATGCTTCAGCGCCTCTCCCTGCGGGGAGAGGTCGCCTGGCCAGTGCTCAGTCCTCGAGCACGTAGCGCAACGTCAGCGACGAACCGGCCTCCGGCACGCGGCCGAAGCCGATCAGGCCCTCGCCCTTCAACTGCATGCTGTCGCGACGCACGAAGGCTTCCTCGCCTTCGCGGGTGGTGACGAAGGTGCCGTTGGTGCTCTGGTCCACCAGCAGGAACTTGTTGCGGTTGAACTCGATGCGAGCGTGCAGGCGCGAGATCAGGTTGCCCTTGACCACCACGTCGTTCTCTTCGGCGCGGCCGATCGCGATACCGCTGCGGTGTTCGTCAACGACGATTTCCTGGCCGAGAAATTTCAGGCGCAAACGCCGCGCCCGCTGCTTTTCGCGCGACGCCGCATTCCCCAGCGCAATGGCCGGCAGCATGCTGGTGGCGTCTTCCTTCTGCCACAGCACTTCGTACAGCTCGTCCTCGCTGGTCTTGCCCTTGAGCGTCGCCACGTCGATCTGGCGTACCGCCGACTGCCATTCCGGCGCCAGGCGCTCCACCATGGCGCTGGTGACCATGATCTGGCCGGCCTTGGCCTGGCTGGTCATGCGATTGGCGGTGTGGACCGCGGCGCCGAAGATGTCGCGATTCTCCAGCACCACCGGCCCGAAATGCCCGCCGATGCGGATCGCGACCGGCTGGCCTTCGACCTTGAGCTCGGAATGGATGCGGATGTCGTGCTGCATGCGGCTGCCGGCATTGAGCGCATCGTTGGCCGTGGGGAACGTGGCCATGATCTCGTCGCCGATGGTCTTGATGACCGTGCCGTGATTCTGTTCGGTGGCCGACCGCATGATCTCCACGCAGGTCAGCACCATGTCGCGGGCGCGCAGGTCGCCCATGACTTCGTAGATGCGGGTGCTGCCGACCACGTCGGCGAACAGGATGGCAAGTTCGATGTCTTTACCCATTGGCCTTTTGGCGTCCATCATGGTCGCGGCGTCCCGACACTCGCGGGCGCACCGGGCATTATATACACAACACAACATAACCTAGGCCGCCTCGCGGCGGCCGCGACCAGCCATCGCAAGAATGCAACCCAAGGAGCCTGCTCGATGACCAGGAAATTTCGCGGCGTTTCACCCACAAAAGCCCTGACCGCCAGCCTTGCCCTGCTGCTGACATTGCCGGTTTTCGCCGCGGATTGGTCGGAAGAGGACCTGGCAACGGCCGCGGCGCTGCGCGACCAGGCGCAGGCCGGAACGATGGCCTATGAGCACGTCTCCTCGCTGGTCACGGAAGTGGGACCGCGTTTCGCCGGGTCGGCGGGCGACGCGGCAGCCGTGCGCTGGGCGCTGAACCGCCTGGGCACCAATGGCTTTTCCAAGGTGCGCACTCAGGACGTGCTGGTGCCACGCTGGATCCGTGGCACCGCGGAAGTGTCGATCGTCGCCCCCTATCCGCAACCGCTGGTCGCAGTGTCGATCGGCGGCAGCATCGGAACTTCCGAGGACGGCATCGAAGCCGACGTGGTCGCGGTGGAGTCGCTCGATGCGCTCAAGGCACTGCCGGCCAGCACCGTCTCGGGAAAGATCGTTTTCATCGATGAACGCATGCAGCGGACGCGCGACGCGAGCGGCTATGGCGCCGCGGTCGCCAAGCGCACGCAGGGCCCGAGCATCGCCGGAGATCTTGGCGCCGTGGCACTCGTGATCCGTTCGGCGGGCACCTCGCCCGATCGCATCGCGCACACCGGCGGTCTGGCCTATCGCACCGATGCACCGAGAATTCCCGCGTTCGCCCTTTCGAACCCGGATGCAGACATCCTTGCCCGCCAGGCGAAGTCGGACAAGCCGGTGCGGATGCACCTGCGCTCCACGGCGCGCGAGCTGCCACCAGCCTGGTCGGCCAACGTGATCGGGGAGATTCCGGGAGGCGAGAAAGCCGACGAAATCGTGCTGCTCGGTGCGCACCTGGACTCCTGGGATCTCGCCCAGGGCGCGGTGGATGACGGCGCGGGCGTTGCGATCGTGATGGAAGCTGCCCGCCTGATCGGCAAGCTCGATCGCAAACCGGCGCGCACCATTCGCGTCGTGCTGTTCGCCAATGAAGAGTTCGGCCTGTCCGGCGCCAGAGAATACGCGCGGCTGGCGGGCGATGAAATCAATCACCATGTCGTCGCTTTCGAAGCCGACCTGGGCGCCGGCCCGGTATGGCGATTGCAGTCACGCGTCAGTGAGGAAGCGCTGCCCGCAGTCGCCACCATGCTCGAGGTGCTGGCGCCGCTCGAGATCGAAAGCGGCAGCAACACCGCTTCGGGCGGCTCGGACCTCGGGCCGCTGCGCATGGCCGGTGTGCCG
>DATMEZ010000185.1:0-6127 GCA_035556415.1 Povalibacter sp. | reverse complement strand
GCTCGCTGGAAAATATCACCGCGGCTGGCGGGCGACCTCGGCATCCGCTACGAGGTCTCCACCATCAGCCAGTCCGGCGACAACAACGCCAAGCGCACGCTGAGCTATCCCAAGCCGCGGGCGCTGCTGAGCTTCAACGTGACCGACGGCTTGCAGCTGCGCGGCCGTATCGAGCGCACCGTCGGTCAGCTCGAGTTCCGCGACTTCGCCTCACAGGCCTCGCTCGACGCCGGCACGATCAACGGCGGCAATGTCAACCTGCGGCCGGAAACCGCCTGGGAATTCGAAGGTGCGATCGAGAAGCGCTTCTGGGGCAGCGGCTCGGCAATGCTCAGCTATACGCATTCGCTGGTCAGCAACGTGGTCGACTGGGTGCCGGCTGGCAATTTCGACGCTGCCGGCAACATCGGTGACGGCGTACGCGGCAAAGTGTCGCTGTCGCTGTCGCTGCCGCTGGAGCACCTGGGATTGGAACGCACGCTGCTGCGGGTCAACGGCAACTGGACCTGGTCGGAAGTGGACGATCCGGTCACGGGGGCGTCGCGTCGCATCTCCAGGCACGCGCCACACGGCGGTGATGTGCTGCTCACGCGCGAGTTCCCGAGTCTGTCATCGAGCCTGACGCTGGAGAACTCTTCGAGCAAGCGCGACACCTCCTATCGCCTGGGCGAGGTCCGCACCGATCACTGGGATCACTACCCGAATCTGTATTGGGACTGGAGACCGCGCGCCGACACGATCGTACGACTGACGTTCAATAATTTCACCGGCCGGCCACGCAGCCGTTGGCGCACGGTGTACGAAGGCGGCACCCGGGCCAGCGGTCTGCTCGCCTATTTCGAGGATCGGCACTTCGGCGCGATGCGCTCGATCCAGCTGATGGTGCGCAGGACGTTCTGAATGCGACGCGTCTCCCTTTGAGGGGGAGGCCGTGCGCGGCGTGGATGAAGATCGACGACGGCGACCCCCACCCCTGCCCTCTCCCTGAAGGGTGAGGGGAAGAAGGTGGTTCTCCGCTCCCCTCGCGCTCCAGCATGACGGCAACGCGTCTCGCCTCTCCGTCTAGGGGCTAGGGAGAGAGGCCACGCGCGGCACGAGGGAGGGCCAGCGACGCGTGAGTAAGCCGTTACACGGCGTCGCGCTGGTCGAGGCGTCGCAGGATGTGCGGCGCCAGCTTCTCTTCCATCTCGGAAGGACGCTTGTTCACCCCGGGCATGAACACCGAAACGCCGAAACTGACGTCGCGCTTGCGCACCGCCAGGCCGTCGCCCCACCACAGCGCCTCGTCGCCGAACGACTTGGGAACGGGCTTGGCCGGAATCACGCCGTTGGCGGATGCTTCGCGGAAATCTTCCAGGTAAGTGCGCGCCAGGTTGCTGCCGGCTGGCCACTGCATGGCGTTCAGGATGACGAAACTCTTGCCATTCAGCGGCCTGCTCGGATCGTCGGGCGCTGCAACCTTGGTGCGGATGGTCCACAGGCAAGCCGACGAATAGGCGCCGGTCTTCTGCAATCCCGCGTCACGACGCACACCGGCCTCGACCGGAAGCCCGATGGCGCGGGAAATCTCCGCCGCGGTCAGCAGCGTGCAGGCGTCGATTTCCGCAGCTTTGGCCACGGCCGTCGCGCCAGCGCCGTTGGCCTGCGCACCCAGCAGGAAGGTCCCAAAAGCGCAGACCGCCATCACTCTCTTGTACGCCATACGTGCTCCGGAGCCGTTCGGTATTCGTCAAGGATGCTAGCCCATCGCAGCGGCGCAACTCCAGCACCCAAATCCCTGAAAAAACGCTACGCGCTGCAACAGCAGCCTGCGAACGGCCGTCCGCTCCCACACTGCTTCATCCTGTGACAGCGCGCCGGCGATTTCCTCACCGTGAAAACGTCAAGTTCGTGCGTCCCGGGTCGCTCGACGGCAACCGCGGTAGCGCCGCCGCCGGAAACTTTCGATCCGCAGCAACGTTGTTACGTTGTCGCCGGTGCCGGGGGGCCTGCATGAAGATCGCGCAGATCACGCCGCTCTACGAGGCCGTGCCGCCGCGGCTATACGGCGGCACCGAACGCGTGGTCGGTTATCTGTGCAATGCGCTGGTCGAGCTGGGTCATGACGTCACGCTGTTTGCCTCAGGCGATGCCCATACCCAGGCCAAGCTGTGCCCGGTGCGGGATCAGGCCATCCGCCTGGACAGTGCACCGCTGAAGTCGGATCTCGCCGCGCACCTGAGCATGCTGCACGAGGTTCGTCGTCGCGCCGAGCAGTTCGACATCCTGCATTTCCACGTAGACATGCTGCACTTTCCGATGTTCGAGTCGTGCGCCGCACGTACCGTGACGACAGTACACGGCCGCCTGGATCTGAAGGACCTGCACGCGGTCTACCAGCATTGGCCGACCTACGGACTGGTTTCCATTTCCAACGATCAACGTCGGCCGCTGCCACTGGCGAACTGGATCGCTACCGTGTCGCACGGCGTACCACAACAATTGTTCGCGGCGTCCGGGATCGCGACCGGTGGATATCTGGCTTTCCTGGGCCGCATCTCTCCCGAGAAGCGGCCGGATGTCGCCATCCGCATGGCACTGCGCGCGCGTCTGCCGCTGAAGATCGCCGCCAAAGTGGACGCGGTGGACCGGGCTTATTTCGAAACGGTCGTGCGACCGCTGCTGGACGATCCGCTGGTGGAGTACGTGGGCGAGATCGGCGATGAACGGAAATCGGAATTTCTCGGCGGCGCCCTGGCGCTGCTGTTTCCGATCGACTGGCCCGAGCCGTTCGGGCTGGTGCTGATCGAGGCTTGTGCCTGCGGCACGCCGGTGATCGCCTGGCGCTGCGGCTCGGTGCCGGAAATCGTCGAGGACGGCGTGACCGGTTTCATCGTGGACAGCGAGCACGCAGCGCTCGCTGCAATAGCCCGTGCGCAGCAGCTCGACCGTCGCCGGATCCGTGCCGTGTTCGAGCAACGCTTCACGGCGCAGATCATGGCGCAGGCCTATCTGGACGTGTATGCGCAATGCATCGGCACTTCGTGGCTGACCGGCCATCCGCAACCCGACGTGATTGCGCTGCCGGCACACGCTGCCGATGCCGAGATGCGCAAGATCGCTCCGGTTCGCGCATCCTGAGGTCCTCCGGTGGACGAGCGAGCCGACAAGCGTGGACTGCTGCCCCGATTCACCTTGAAGGATGGCAACAGCTTTCTGCTGGCCGACGCGCTCGGCGACATCCACAGCCACGATGACGGCCTCTTCACCGACGACACGCGTGTGCTGTCTCGATTGGAGTTGATGGTCGCCGGCCGAAGACCTTCGTTGCTGGGCGCGGCCATCGATCAGGACAATACGTTGTTCACCGCCCACCTGACCAATCGTCCGTTGACGGCGCCAGGCGAGCTTGCGATTCCGCACGGCGTGATCCACATCGAGCGCACGCGCCTGCTGTGGGCGAACCGTCTGTTCGAGCGCATCCGCCTCACCAACTTCGGCGAAAACGAGATCGAAGTGCCGCTCACGCTGCTCTTCGACGCCGACTTCGTCGACATATTCGAAGTGCAGGGACAAGTACGGCCGGCGCGCGGCAACATGCGACCCGCACAGACCGGTGTAAGCGACGTGTGCCTGTCCTACGAAGGCCGGGATGCACGCCTGCGCTCCATGTGCCTGGAATTCTCGCTCATGCCCGTCAGCCTGTCGGCGCACGAGGCACACCTGCAGGTGGAAGTACGCAAGGGCGAGAGCACGGAGATCTTCCTGGAGGCTGGCCCGACGCGGGAAGATCCGCCGGGCTCGGCACGCTTCGCGGCAGCAGTCGAGCAACTTGCCGCGAGCATGCGGCACCGACTGGGACAAGGCGCCACGATCGACACCTCGACGCGGCTGTTCAATCAATGGGTGGAGCGGTCGCGCTGCGACCTCGCGCTGCTGACCACGCCGCTGGTCACCGGCCCTTACCCTTACGCCGGCATACCGTGGTTTGCGACGCAATTCGGCCGTGACGCCATCATCACCGCGCTGCAGACACTCTGGGTCAATCCATCGCTGGCAGCCGGCGTGCTCGCCTACCTGGCGTCGAAGCAGGCGCACGAAACCTCCACGTTCCGCGACTCGCAGCCCGGCAAGATCATGCACGAGGCACGCCGCGGCGAGATGGCGGCGCTGGGCGAAGTGCCTTTCGGGCTCTATTACGGCGGCGTCGACACCACGCCGCTGTTCGTGATGCTGGCCGGCGCGTACGAAGCATCCACCGGGGACGAGTCGGTCGTGGACGGAATCTGGGGCGCGCTGATCGCAGCCACGGCCTGGATCGAAGGACGCCTGGATGCCAGCCCGACCGGCTTTCTCGACTATGCGCGCGGCGAGCACAGCGGCCTGGTCAATCAGGCCTGGAAAGACAGTCACGACTCCATGTTCCATGCGGACGGACACTTTCCACCGGGGCCGCTCGCCGTCGTCGAAGTCCAGGGTTACGCCTTCGCGGCGCTGCGCGCCATGGCGCAGCTCGCCAAGCAACGCGGCCATCGCGAACAGGCTCACGCCTGGCGGGAACGTGCCGAAAGCCTGCGTCTCGCGATCGAGGAGCAGTTCTGGATTCCGGACATGAACTTCTATGCGATCGCGCTCGACGGCGAGGGTCAGCCTTGCCGCGTGTATGCGTCCAACGCCGGCCACCTGCTGTTCTGTGGAGTGCCCAACGCGGAGCGCGCAGTCGCGGTTTCGGCGCAATTGCTCTCCAAGCGCTTCTGCAGCGGCTGGGGCATCAGAACGCTGGCCGAGGGCGAGGCACGCTACAACCCGATGTCGTACCACAACGGTTCGATCTGGCCGCACGACACCTCGATCTGCGTCGCTGGCATCGCAAATTACGGTGTCCGCAGCTGCGTCGCGCGGATCATGAACGAGATCTTCGAGACCGCCATCCACTTCAACATGCGGTTGCCCGAGCTGTATTGTGGATTTCCACGCATCGAAGGCCAGGGCCCCGCGCCGTATCCGGTAGCCTGCCTGCCGCAAGCATGGGCCTGCGGCGCGGTGTTCCTGCTGCTACAGGCCAGCCTGGGAATCCAGGTCGACGGCGCACGCAAGGAAGTGCACATCCGCAATCCGATGCTGCCGCAGGGCGTCGAATCGCTCACCGTGCGCGGGCTGCCGGTGCGCAATGCAAGCGTCGATCTCCATTTCCAGCGCATCGGCGAGAAGGTGATGGTCGCTCCTGCCAGGCATCAGGCCGGCGACGTACGCGTGCTCGCGCATCTCTGATCTCAAGACGACTAGGCTTCACGCCCTGGAAGCGACGCCGGACTTCGCCGCAAAATGATCGACCGCTTCGGCGCGCCGGTCTCGGACGACGAGACGCGGCCGATCCTGGACTACCTGGCGCAGCGGTACGCTTCGTCTTAAAAGGAATACTTCACTCCGACGCGCACCGTGCGCGGCTCCTCCGCCCGGCTCACTCGTCCGTCGATCTGTTCGCCGGCCGGGTCAAGCCCGGCCACGTGCGTGGCGTACCAGTAAACGATGTCCTTGCCGTTTTCGTCGAAGACATTGAGAAGTTCGGCATACACCGTGAAGGCGCCCGGCTTCCATGCGCCGCGGATGTTCACCGTCGTCTCCGGATCGGCACGCTGCGAGTCGTCTTCGATCAGAGGATATTCACCGAGGCGGCGCACGCGCAGGCTGGCCTCCCATCGCGGCTGCACCACGGAGATACCCAGCTCGCCGGCGTTCTCGATGGCTCCGGCGACGTACTCTCCATCTGGACTGTTGACGTAACGCGCGTGGCTGCCGGTCCACACGGCGTCGATGCCGATGGAAGGGATCGGACGCCAGAACGCAACCAGCTCGTAACCGCGCCGCTCGGTGGCCGGACCAGGCTCGACCGAGTTCGAGTCGCCGACGAACTTCAGCTCGCTGTCGAGATTCAGCCACCAGTACGTAGCGGTGAAGCGGAAGGCGCCGAGCTCGAAGCGCGCGCCGCCCTCGTAGCCGTCGCCCTTGCTCAGCGCCTTCACCGGCGTGGTCGAGTTGACGATGCCGCGTGCGTCATTCGAGTGAAAACCCTGACCCCAATTGGCATACAGCTCGACGTGATCGTTCACGGTGTACGCCGCAGCCAGCTTGGGTGAGGCAATGCTGT
>DATMEZ010000184.1:0-32045 GCA_035556415.1 Povalibacter sp. | reverse complement strand
TGTCTCGGATGTCGTGGAGACAGCCGAGTACTATCGAGACGTTCTTGGATTCGAGATCCGTGGCTATTGGAAAGAGCCGCCAGTCTTTGCCATCGTGGCTCGTGACAGCGCAGAGATCTTCTTCAACCTAGCTGAGCCAGGTGTGCTCCCACGCACAGGTCGGGCTCCAGGGGCTTACGACGCCTATCTGACTGTTCGCGGTATAGACGCTTTGGCCGCGGCTTTGGTAGCGCAAGGAGCCGAGATCATTGACGGCCCGGAAACACGAGAGTACGGAATGCGCGAGTTGGTGGTGCGTGAATGCAATGGACTCATTCTTGCTTTTGGTGAGGACGCGCAGGCGAGTGCCACCTAACAATTCATTCAAGCCGACGCCGTTTCGCGGCACGGCTTAACTCAGGCATTAAGGGCTATGGAACTTCACTGCTGTGAATGGATGAGGGATGAGATCGCGCGGCGGTGTGCCGATCATGGCGACAGATTCGAATGCCCGGATGCCTTAGTGGAATACACGGACCGGTTTGACGAGTATGGCTTGATCATTCATGACGGTGGCACCAGCGTCAGAGCCATAGAGTTTTGCCCATGGTGTGGCAGCACACTACCCGAGTCAAAGCGTGATCGGTGGTTCAAAGAGCTGGAGGCATTGGGCATCAATGATCCCGGCGAACAGCAAATCCGCGTCAACGCCATGAAAGGAGAGGGCGATGTCCGATACAGTCGCGGAAGTTGAGAAAATTGTTTATGCGTTTGCGGAGTGCTGGAACAGGCACGACATGGACGCCTTTGCCGGGCTGTTTGCACCGGATGCGGAATTTGTCAACGTCGTGGGCTTGTGGTGGAAGGGGCGAGAGGAGATCAAGAGGGCGCACGAATTAGCGCACGCAACGATGTTCAAGAGCAGCCGGTTGACTATTTCAAGTATTTCTGCTCGGTTTCCGCGCGACGACGTTGCCATTGCCCGTGCGCAGTGGGTTCTCGAAGGTCACGTTTCTCCTGAAGGCACGGCACTTCCTGCGCGCGCCGGAATTCTGCTCAATGTGCTTGGGCGCAGCGCATCTGGATGGGCAATCATTGACTCACAGAACACGGACATCGTTGAGGGCGTCCTTTCTCGCCCTCAATGAGTTGCAGGTCATTGTCTCGGGCTGCTGTAAAGTAGAGCCGCATGCGAAATCTGGATTTCAGCTCCTGGCAGGCCGTGCTGACGACATTGCTTGGCCTGGCCGTGATCACCCTCATCGGCGTCGGTCTGCGCCTGATTCTGATGCAGACGGTTCAGCTGCGGCGCGAGCGGGAGAATCGGCAGATCAACGAACGCCTGCGAACGTTGATCGCGGCGTACAAAACGCTCGGCGGTTCGTTTACCGGCAACCTCGAGGTCGATCCGGTGCATCTTCGTGATCTGGCCGAGATGGAGCAGCCCCGCTCGGATCGCTCGCGGCGGATTCGTGATGCGGTCGAGGCCGCCCTGTCGGACATCATCCTGCTGGGCACCGAGGAACAAGTAAGGCTTGCGGCGAGGGCAGCGACGGAGCTGGCAGAAGGGCGCCGCGTTCATACGGCTGAGCTGGTCGTATCCCTGCGCGATTTCATTCGGCAGGTGCTCGACCTGGATCCCGTACCTTCCGGCATCACCATCCCCAAGCAGGGCCCGGCTCGCCCGTCAGCATCGCGCGGGGGCGGTAAAGCCGAGGGTGGTGAGTCGTCGCGGGGCGGCGGCAAAGGGGGCGGCGGCGGCGGGATGGCGACGGGTGCTGGTATGGGCCTTGGCGTCGGCGCCATCGTCGGGCCCGGCGGGCAGGACGATGAGCTTCACCGCTGACTCCAAACCACTGGAACGACGCGTGCTTCGCCTCATCGGCACAACACGCGTCTGATCTGCGGACCCCCCCGAATAATGCTGTCCAACAATTCGTCCAAATCCACGCCGCAGGCATGCCGTTAGGCAGTGACAGAAAAATGCTCCGCTCGCCCAGAGCAGTCGTACAAGTTCTGGGGGCCGTCTTTGCGGTTGAAGGGTTTATTGGTTTGATCAATCCAGAGGCATTTCGCACTCTGGTCGTCTGGCTTCAATCGCCGCCCGCCTGGCCGTTCTCCGTCGTCCTGAGAGCCGTCGTTGGGTTCGCGCTGCTCGGCGTAGCGGCACCCGCCAGATCCCTGGGCGCGGTCAGGGCTATCGGAATTCTGACACTCCTGGGTGCCGTGGTTGGCCTGGTTTTCACCAACGTTACCCTGGCGCCGCATGGCATGATCTGGCAGCTGCCGTCTCTCGTCCTGCTCGGAGCAGGTCTCGTTGTTGTATGGGGCGCGGGTCGTTCTCGATCCGGGGACTGACGAGCCATTCAACTCCGAGGCTGCTTCGGCGAGCTCGGCTCTGGGTGGTTGGTCCTAATCTGGCCATGAGCGTGACAGCGCCTACGGCCGGCAGGGTAAGAATCGAAAACACGGTCAAGCCTGTCAGCGCCCGGAGAATTCTGATGTCGATCTTTCAGGGGCTGTTGTTTCTGTCTTTCGGTGTCGGTCTGTTGTGGACGGCCTATCGGGCACTGCGCAGCGGCTGGCTGCCTTGTGGCCCAAACGGATTCAAAGGCAGGCTGGAATTCAGCAAGGACGAACAGCCGGTGGGATTCTGGGTGATGTTTGTCGTCTATGGCGCGGGTGGTCTCTGGTTGCTGGTTTTTGCCTTGAAGCTACTCGCCGGCCAGGCCGCACCTTTGCCGCTTCGTTGACCTGTTCCGACCGGGAGACTGCCCGTGGCCGACGCACTCAATCTGCTGATCAAGATTGGACCGGTGGTGTTGCTGTTGGGCCTGGTGGTTTCGATTGTCCTGGGAGTGTTGGGACTCGCACGCCGAAGCGGCGATAGGGCGAGATGGCTTGGCCGTTACGTTCTGGTTTCAGTCCTGATCGGTATCGTTGCATTGTTCGTCGGCACGGCATTGGGGATTGCCGTGTTCTGTTCGTCGGAACAGATGGGCAACCTCTGCGGCCTGGGCGGTGTCTTCGGTTTGGGGCCGCTGCTGGCGGGTATTGCCCTCGCCATCTACGCTTACCGTCGCGTTCTGGGGGTGAACAATGCACCCTAGCAGTGCACTGCAGCCGGCCGAAGCTCATGCCATCTGGAGTCGCGCGCCATGAAGGACAAAGCAACGTGGGCCCACGCTGCCGCGATAGTCGGGGGCGCCATCTTGTGGCTTGCAACGGCTGCAATCAGTGGCAGGACGGAAGCCTGGGATTCGCCGCTCTACTGGATTGCCGCATATCCACTGTCCATTCTGCTTGCGGGTTTTCTTGGCTACTCGGCTCCTGAGAGACCATGGCGGTGGGGGCTGGGTGTGATGCTCGTGCAGGCAGTGGTACTGGTAGTGAGTGGCTCCGATTTCGGCCTGTTACCCCTGGGCCTGATCCTGTTCGCAGTCCTCGCATTGCCGGCCATCGGGCTGGCTAAGTTCATGGCCAAGATCCGTTTGCGCAGCGACAGACCCTGATGGCAGCTTCATTACAAAACTCCCGGGGAGAAAGCATGCAATCTCTCTTGCGCGCTATTTTGCTTCTTGTGGCTGTGACGCTTGGAGCGTGTGTCCACTCGCCGTCCGAGCATGCACCACCGCAGGAAGCTGTCGTTCATGACGACGGCCCGTCCTCCTGTTCCGATTCCGTCGCCGACTTTCGGCGAATCGTGTCGGAGTTCCAATCGCGGCAGCAAAACGTCGGCATCTCCGTCGGCGTCCAGCACCACGGCCGGACGGTATTTCGTGAAGCGAGCGGCTTCGCCAACTTGGAGAGCCGCACTCCGGCTGATCCGGAAATGGCGTTCAGTATCGCGAGCATCACGAAGGCCTTTACCGGGGCGGCATTGCTCAAGCTCGTCGAAGCCGGGCGTATCGACCTGGATGCGCAGATTCAACGCTACGTACCCGACTTCCCTCGCCATCCCACCGGGCGGCCAGTAACGGTCCGCATGCTGGCTCACCAGCTCGGTGCGCTGAGACATTGGGGACCGGAGCGGAACGAAGCCTTGTATGCCCGGCATTTCGACGATATCCGCGACATCCTGCCGCTGTTTCGCGACGGCCCGTGGGTGCCGGACCTCGAGCCGCTCACCCGATACTCCTACTCCAGCTATGGCTATAACGTGCTCGGCATGGCCATTCAGAGCGCGTCCGGCGTCTCTTTCCAGCAATACCTCGAGGAAGCTGTCCTGCGTCCGCTCGATCTTGCATCGGTGCAATTCGACCGACCCGGGCTGGGTGGCGCACGTCGACCGTCACGTTACTCCTGGTATGACCTGACGGACTTCCACGAGCTCGAACAGGCTCCGCAACGAGTCCCGGATTGGGACTACAGCCACAACATGGCCGGAGGTGGGCTGATCGCGGATGTGGATGATCTGTTGACCTTCGGCCGTGCCATGCGCGAACCGGGATTCCTGAGCAGGGAATCGCTTGCCTTGATCTGGACGCAGCCGACACTCCAGGGCGTGGAATCGCGCATGAGCTTCGGATGGTTTCCGAAAAAGAATCCGTTGCGGGTCAGCATGAGCGGCTCGAATGCCGGCGTACAGGCAGGGCTGACGGTCTGGCAGGACGAAGACCTCGTCGTGGCCGTCCTCGCCAACAGCTGGGGACGCGGCTCACGCAGTGGCGAGCTCATGGATGACGGGCCGGATGGCCTGATCGGCCGGCTGGCCGCAGTCTGCGGCGTGCGTTGAACGGACCAAAAGGGGACAGATTTATTTCCTCTCGTCGATTGCGCTCTACCTTCCGCTCAGATTGATCTGAGCCACAGAGAAATAAATCTGTCCCCTTTCTTCCTTAGATCCTTACGCTATCTGCAGATGCTCTGTTACCACGGGCGCGCTGGTGAGAAAGCTGCCACGAAGAAGAGAAACAAGCCTCGCGCGTCGTTCACGCCATCGATAGGTCACGCACGTCTGCAGTGACTGTGACTCCGATATAACGCGGCCTCGACTGAGCCCGTGACCACCGATTCTTAGACTCCTCTACGCAGCGTGCGGTTACGCAGCCGACGTCTTCGAGATGTCGACTGCGGCTCCCAATGGCTGTCGTCCCTGACAAGTTCAAGAAGTTTCGAGCTCGCTGGTGATCCAAGTCACGGCCGCGCCCGAAACATAAGGAGTCTGGCATGAATGCGAATGGTTCTTCTGGCCGCGGCAAAGTCGCGGCATTACTGAGTCTTGTGGCGGCAGTGGCTTTCCACGTGCAGCTGCATGCCAAAGCGCTGGACGGCGAGGAGCAGCTCGTCGGTCGCTGGGACGCCCAGGCGGTCAACGAGAAGGGACAGGTGGTGCCTTTCAGGCTGGACATCGTGACCGAGGCCGGGGCGCTCAAAGGATATTTCTACGACAACCTGAAGCCCTCCAGTGCGGCAGTGAAGGTGGAGTTCGTCGACGGACAGCCGGCGCTGTCGATCAGCAATCAGAAGGATCGCCTGCTCGGCGAGATCTATCGCAGCATCGACGCCAGGCTGGTCGATGGCGGGCTCAACGGCACGTTGTCGCTTGCGTACAAGGACGATGCGCTGCGCAGCTTGACCGGCAAGCTCGTCAAGGGTGGTGACTACAAGTTCAGCGCGGTACAGCACTCGGCTCAGGCGGACGCAAACGTTCCGAACATCGCCGGCGAGTGGGAGATTCCGCTCGACGCGCCCAACACGAAGGGTGAGAAGAGTCAGCGCCTGCTGGTGCAACAGAAAGGGCCGGACATCGCCGCTTCCGTGCTGCGCGTCGATGGAGACGGCGGTGCGTTCGACGGTTACTACCGCGACGGCAAGTGGATCGTCAGCAGTGTGAACGGCCGTGGCCTCGCGTTCTACGAGATCAAGCCGCAGGCCGACGGCACACTGAGCGTAAAAACCAGCTCGGGTCGTACTGTCGATACGCATAGCGTAGCGGCCGATTACAGCGGTGAGGGCGAAGCTTCGGATACCTCGATCGCCTATCGCCCCGCGGTGGCCCGCCAGAAGGGCCTGCCGGCACCGGCCGACTACGCCGCGCACACCACCGTTCGCGACAGCAACGAAACGTTCACCTTCAACTTCCCGGATGCGGCGACCGGCAAGCTGGTCTCCAACGAAGATCCGCAGTTCAAGGGCAAGGTGGTGGTGGCGGTGGTGACCGGTACCTGGTGCCCCAACTGCCACGATGAAGTGCAGTACCTGGTGAAGCTGGACGAGCAGTACCGGGACAAGGGCGTCGCCATCGTGGCACTGAACTTCGAAGAGCCGGAACAGCTCGCCACGTTGTCGCGCCAGAAGCGCTTCATGGAGCACTACGGCGTCAAGTATCCCTATCTCATCGCAGGCACGCCTGCCGAAATGTGGGAGAAGGTGCCGCAGCTGGTCAACTTGAACACGTGGCCGACGACGGTGTTCGTTGGACGCGACGGCAAGGTGCATCGCATCCACGCAGGCTTCGCGTCGCCGGCTAGTGCGCAGTACTACGAAAAGCTCCAGGAAGAGTTCACTTCGACCATCGAGCAACTGCTGGCCGAGCCGGTGCCGTCCGCTGTATCGGCTGACGCTTCGCGGCACGAAGCGCAGACAGCGGCGATCGCGGAGGCGACCCGCTAAATCGGGTCCGCTGGATTCAGGACGCGGTAATCGCGCCGGCGGCAGAGCCGGCGCCATCCAGGCGATGTATCCCGCAGTCCGCGTCTCCAGCTTTGGCCGGAGACGCGGACTGCGGGTGCCCTCGCGATGTCATTTGCCGCCACTGGTGCCGCCATTTCGTCATGCGGCTCTCGATCTTGAAGGGGAAATCGGTTGACTGGTTGGTCTGTGCGATTCGGGTGGTTCGGGCTGGTGCTGTGTGCATTCGTCGTGGTGGTCCGAGCGTTGGCGGACGGCTCCGGTGTGCAGGTCGGGACAGTGGCGCCGCGAACGATGCATCTGAAGGTCCTTTCGCCTGAACTGTCCCGCGACGAGGTGAGGCAGATCATGGAGCAGTACAAGGCCGAGCTCGGTGTCGGCTGCAGTTACTGCCATGCGAAGGACCTGGACACGGACGATGTCGACTACGCATCGGAGGAGAACCCGATGAAGGCCAAGGCGCGGCTGATGATCGAGATGACGGATGAGATCAATCGCAGGTTTCTGTCACAGCTCGGCGATGACCGCTACGCGGAACCGTTCGGCTGCGGCGGCTGCCATCGTGGCCGGGCCAAGCCGGCGGATGCGGAAGGTTGAGTGACGTTGACAGGTCTCACGGTGAAAGGGCTATGAGAAGGTTCGGGTTCGATGGCGAGGTGACGGACGCGACGAGCGGCTACCGGCGTGTGTCCGTAGCGGGTCGGCTGGGTGTCGCTCTGATGTTGGCGACGGTGGCATGCACGGGTGCCAGGGCGCAGATCGCCGTCACCAATCAGGGCTTCGTGCCTTACAGCGATGAGCCCATCAACTATCGCAGCGCAGCGCTGAACGATCCGGTCGCCAAGCTCAAGGAGAAGATCGACAAGGGCCGGGCACAGCTCAAGTACGAGCCCGAGCACGGCTATCTCAGGTCGGTGCTGCAGCTGCTCGATATTCCGCTCGCTTCGCAGACGCTGGTGTTCTCCAAGACGAGCTTCCAGTACAGCAAGATCTCGCCCGACCATCCACGCGCGCTGTACTTCAACGACGACGTCTACGTCGGAGCGGTATATGAAGGCAAGGCCATCGAGATCGTCTCCTTCGATCCCATGCAGGGCGCCGTCTTCTACCTGCTCGATGAGCCCAAGGCGCAGCGTGCGAATTTCGAGCGGGCCGAGCTCGACTGCACCCAGTGCCACATAGCGTCGGGGACGCGCGCAGTGCCGGGTGTTCTGCTGCAGTCCGTGTATCCCTCCACCACGGGAACGGTGACCACGGGCACTCGCACGTACATCACGGATCAGCAGAGCCCTTATGCGGAGAGGTGGGGCGGCTGGTATGTCACCGGGCTCGACACGCAGGGAACGCTGGCCAATTCGGTAGTGCCTGCCGGTGAGGCGAGCGCCAGCGACAAGGCTGAACGCTCGCGCGCAGTGTCGCCGCTACCGGCTGGATCGTTCGACGCGAGCCGGTATCTGTCTCCGTACAGCGATGTGGTGGCGCACTTGGTGCTCGCCCATCAAACGCAGATGCACAACCTGATCACACTGGTGAATTACAAGACGCGCATCGCCATCCACGACTGGGAAAAGGCACACCCCGAAGACAAGGGCAGAAAGGATGTCGACTATCCGGACGCCGTGCGCTCGGCATGGGAGAAACCCGCGGAACGGTTGCTGCGCTATCTGCTGTTCTCCAAGGAGGCGCCGCTCACCGAGCTGTCCGCGAACCTGCGACCGGAAGATTCACCGTTCGCCAAGACGTTCACTGCGCAGGGGCCGAGAGATCGCCAGCGTCGCTCGCTGCGGGATTTCGATCTCCAGACGCGGACTTTCCGCTATCCGTGCAGCTACCTGATCTACAGCGAGCATTTCGATCACATCCCGGAACCGGCGAAGGCCTACGTCTATCGCCGCCTGCTGGAGATTCTGACGAGCGAGCAGGGTGGTGGCCCGGACTTCGCGCATCTGACGGCAGCGGACCGCAAGGACATTCTCGAGATTCTCCTGGCGACCAAGAAGGATCTGCCGCAGGAATGGCACGCGCAGGCGCGCAATGCGCAGCTGGCCGCGGCATCGCCTTCTGCGGCAGACGTTCGCAAATAGAAATCTACAACTCAAGAGTCAACTCACGTGTCAACAAACATCAGTCGATTACCGAGCCGGAGAGGCTGGCGACGGCAGCTGTCGGATACGAACAGCAAACGTAATGGCGTTGCTGCGGCCGTGGCCGCATCGCTTCTGTCGCTTCCAGCAGCCGGTGCGGTTGCCGCCGAGAACACGGCGACGCCGAGCAGAGTGGAGACGATCATCGTTACCGGCGCTCGCGGTGAAGCGCGAACGGCGGAGGACAGTCCGACGCCCATCGACGTGCTGTCGAGCACCGCGATCGGCGAGGCGAACCGGGGCAATCTGCTCGATACGCTCAATACGCTGCTGCCGTCCTACAACCTGCCGCTCGAGACCGGAGATTTGAACAGCATGGTGCGCGCAGGGCAGCTGCGCGGCCTGGACGCGGGCCACACGCTGGTGCTCGTCAACGGCAAGCGCTGGCATTCCACGGCGCTGCTGGGTGCAGGTGGTTTCGGTGCCGCGGCACCGGTGGACATGGCGTTGATTCCAAACCGAGCCATCAAGCGTATCGAAGTGCTGCGCGATGGCGCTGCGGCGATCTACGGGTCCGATGCCATCGCCGGCGTCATCAACATCATCACGGACGACAGCGCATCGGGAGCCGACCTGTCCTACAGCGACGGTCAGTACTATCAAGGCGACGGTCGCAATCGCGTGGTGAAGGGCGGCGTGGGCTTTGCCCTGGGCGACGGTGGCCATCTGCATCTTTCCACGCAGTATGCGCACCAGGATGCGACCAACCGCACCGGTCCATCGCGCTCGACGTTTCTCTATTACTTTCCGCTCGACGCCGATGGCAACGAGATCGTGCCGGCCGGCAATCTCGGCAGCAACCCCACACTGCCGGCCGGTGCAACGCCCAATCCCAAGGAAGCAACCCGCGACAACTACGCCTGGAAGAATCGCGGCATTCGCGAGTTCGAGCTGACTTCAGTGGCGGCGGACTGGTCACTGCCTCTGGGTGAGGCTGCGGAGTTCTACGGTTTCGGGCTTTATTCATCACGCCAGGCCCGTGCGCCACAGAACTACCGGCATCCGGCGCGCGACGAAACCGTTCGCGCCATCTATCCGGACGGCTATGCACCCGTCGAACGCCTGGACGAAGACGACTACGGCGCGATCGTCGGATTGCGTGGCGAGCTGGCAAACGCCTGGCATTGGGATCTTTCCAGCAACTACGGCCGCGACCAGATCGACATCAACCTGTTCAATTCGGTCAATCCGACCTACGGCCTCGACAGCCAGACGGATTTCTACATCGGACAGCTGCGCTACACCGCCTGGACCAACAATCTGGACCTGAGTCGCGGCTTCGATGTGGACTGGCTCGCAGCTCCGTTGCAGTTGTCGGTGGGCGCCGAGTATCGGAAGGAGGACTACGCGGTGGGCGCCGGCGACGAGCAGTCGTACTCGTACGGTGGACAGCCGGTTCTGGATGGGCCGCGTGCGGGGACGCCGCTGGGCCGCGGCCTTGGCGGTGCCCAGGCGCTGCCCGGATTCAGTCCTGCCGACGCAGTGGACGCTTCGCGGCATAGTGAGTCGGCATACGTCGGCGTGTCACTGAATCCAACCAGCGCCTGGCTGGTGGATCTGGCGGGCCGCTACGAGGACTACTCGGACTTCGGCAACGAAGTCACGGGGCGGCTATCGACGCGCTACGACTTCACGAATGCCATCGCGCTTCGTGCGACCGTGAGCACGGGTTTCCAGGCGCCCTCGCTGGCCGCTACGGGATATCGCCGCACGACCAACGGCAACTATTCGACCAGTCACGTGCTGCCACCGGGATCCGTAGAGGCGATCGCGCTGGGTGCCAAGCCGCTCAAGCCGGAGAAGTCGACGAGCTACACCCTGGGCACGGTACTCAGGCCGCTGCCCGAGCTCAGCATCGCGCTCGATCTGTATCGCATCGACGTTCGCGACCGCATCGCACAGTCCACGAGCTTTCGCGATGATGCGTATCCTGGATCGGGCGCGCTGGTGGCAGCCGCCGGCTTCGGGCCGGAGGATTCGATCAGCTACTTCATCAACGCAGCGGATACGCAGACCAAGGGCGCGGAACTGACCGCAGAGTACCGCTCGGACTTCGGCAGCTACGGGCGCGTCCTGTGGTCACTGGCCGTCAACCATAACGAATCCAAGATCGAGAACGTTGCGCCGACGCCAGGCGTGCTCGCAGCCTTCAACATCCCCTTGTTCAGCACCGGCTCGCAGAACGATCTGCTCTACAAATCCCCCAAGGACAAGCAGGTGCTCGGCGCCAACTGGAGCCTGGGTGCGTGGCGCATCAATCTGCGCGAAACGCATTACGGTGCCATCCAGCGCTGGGGCCGACCCAGTCCGGTGCCAACCACCGGTCCCTACGCCGGGCAGGCCGAGATCCCCTACAGCATCGGCGACGTCTGGCTGACGGACATCGAAGTCGGCTGGCAGGTCACGGAGCGTCTGTCGGTATCGATCAACGCCAACAACGCGTTCAACCAGCGCGTCGTCAAGCTGCCCGAGCCGCTGGTGCCCGCGAACATGGAGTACTACTACGCGACCGGCGGCCCCATCGATTCTTCCGGCGGCTTCTACTCCGCGTCGCTGAAGTTCCAATGGTGAGTCGCGCCGTCTCGGCAGTAATGAGCCGTGTCTTGCGGATGAGTGCATGGGTTCGGCGGGCCACGGTGGTTGCGCCGTTGGGTAGTCTTGGTTGGAGTCGATGATATGAAGACATGGTGGACAGGGCGCTGGACGATTCCGGTTTGGCTGGCACTGACGTTCTGGTCGTTCGCAGCGGCCAACGCTCAGGAAGCGGAGCGGGGCGACAACGTTCTGCAATGGACCTGGCATGCGGAACCCGTAACGGGCGGTACCGGCAACGAAGTGGACCTCGTGCTCGATGCAGGGATTCGTCACGGCTGGATCCTGTATTCGTCGGATTTCGTGCCTACGGATTTCGGACCGAGACCGGCGCGCATCGCGTTGGATGGCGCCGACGGGTCGGTCGCCGTCGGTGATCCGCGTCCTGTCGGTGCAAGCCGTGGAACCGGCAAGGATATCGACGGCGAGTTCTCCTACACGTACTTCTCGAAGCAGGCCACTTTGCGTCAGCGCGTGCGTGTGCCTGAAGGCGCGCGGGCGGTGACGGGTGTCGTCAACGGGCAGGCGTGCTTCGAGGAAAGCGGGTTGTGTACGCTGGTCAGGCAGGCATTCTCGGTGACGCTGCAATGAACAAGATGTCGTTGCCACTGCTGATGCTGTTGTCGATTCCGTTGATCGCAGCGGCTGATGGCAGTGCTCCTCGAACGCAGGATGCCGCGGCAGTCCTCGCGACTCGGTTGTTCGATCTGGAGGAACAGCCGCACCAACTGGCGGAATGGAACGGGCAGCCGGTGCTGGTCAATTACTGGGCGACCTGGTGCGCGCCATGTCTGAAGGAGATACCGGAGCTCGAGGCGTTCTCCGTTGCGCAGCAGAAGCGTAAGGGCGGCATTCGCGTGGTGGGCGTTGCGCTCGATGAGCCGGATGCCGTGCGCTCCTTCGTCAAGCGTGGACGCGTGTCGTATACCGTGCTGGTTGAACATGCCGAGCCCGATGCGAGCACCTCAGTGGCGCTGGGCAACAAGCACGGTGCGCTGCCGTTCTCCGTGTTGCTGGATGCGCAGGGTCGCGTCCTGGGCTCCAAGTCCGGAGCAGTGACTGCCGCGGACCTGGCCGCCTGGGCAAGCATCAAACCTTGAACCATCGGCAGCTTCGTAGGAGCAGGGGCATATCCATTACGCCCGCGTCGATTTCGAAGCTGCGGCCAGCCGCTGCAATGGACACACGAAAGGAGCACACTCGCGCACGAACACCCGGTCCAGCAGGAGGAACCGATGAAGCGCACGTGGACGATCATTGGAGTCGCAGACGTGACCCGCAGCTTCAACTGGTATCGATCGCTGTTCGGTCAGCCGAAATCGGCACCCGCGCATGATTATTTCGGCCAGATCCTCGACACGGACGGCACGGTCCTGCTTTGTCTGCATCAATGGGGCGCCCACGAACACCCGACGCTGACCAGTCCGGACCGGGCGGAGCCCGGCAATGGGCTGCTGCTGTTCTTTCGGGTGGACGATTTCGACGACGCGTTGTTACGCGCCAGGACTCTCGTCAGCGAGCTCGACGAAGAGCCGCAGACGAATCCCGCTACCGGAACCCGGGAATTCGCGCTTCGCGATCCCGATGGCTACTACGTCATGATCAGCGCGCTCACCTGAGCTTGCACGGCGAAAAGCGGCGAAGCTTGTCCGGCCCCCTGGTTCGCGTTTCCTACAGTCCCTCATGCACTTCGCAGGTGACCGTCCTTGCGAACCGACTCTTCAGTTCCTCACCATCGACATCACCTGGCCGATGTCGAGCGTGCGCGCCTTCTCCCGGATCTGGGATGCATTCTGCTGCTGTAGCTGCTTGGCTTCGCCGAGCAGCGATTGATACGTGCTCTGCAGCAGCGCCGTATTCATCTGTCGTCCGCCCGCGTAGTAACGCTTCGCCAGTTGACCCAACGCATACGTAGTGGCGAACGAGAAGGCCGCGCCGGCGGCCACGCTGCCAACACCGCGGCCGAGACCGCCGGCCACCGAACCGAGCAGTCCACCCAGCAGCTTGCGTCCGAACTGCTCCAGGTACTGCGAAGTGAGGCCGACGCCGGCGGTGGCGATGAATTCCTTGATGTGGCCCTTGTCGAGTTCATGGCCGTAGCTCTGGCCGATGCGATAGACCATCTTCATCTGCAGCGGAATGATGGCCATGGAGGCCAGCGACTGCGGCAGCAGCTCGATGGCGCCGTTGACGATGGAGTGATTGAGAATGTACTGGTCGAGTTCCGCCTCCGATTTCGCCGCTGCGGAAGAACTCGTAGCCAACGGCGCGGCGGCCAAAGCATCCGCGGTGCGCTCGACCTCTTCGGTCTGCGCTGCTGCGAGCCCGAGCGACCTCTTCAGATCGTCGAGAAAGAGATGCTCCGCTGCATTCGCCGCGCCGTCCGAATCGCAGACGCACACGGCCATCTCGTAGGCGAGCTGGCGCTGCGCAGGATTGCCCAATGCTGCGCTTGCCTGGTCCAGATTCACCCGCTTGAGCAGCACGTCCTGATACAGCTGCGCTAGCTGCGGTGCGCCATCCGCGCCCGCCAGAGATTCGGCGATGCGCTTGACCTGTTCGCGCTCGCGATCGTCTTGCATTCCGTCGGCGAATGCGGCGAGCAGGGCAATCGTCAGAATGGCGTCTCGTTCGCGAGCTTCCATATCGACCTCGGGAATTCTCGTGAGAGGCCGTGCGGGTCCCGACTCGCGCCGCCCTCGATCATCGGGATCGAATCGCGCTGCAGCACGGTCGTGACCGGCACGGTGCCGTAACGTTACTTGGCCGTTTCTGCCTGCCTGGCCCGCTCCATCGCGGTCACGATCAGGGCTTCCGCCTCCTTGTTGTCGCCCCAGCCCAGCACCTTGACCCACTTGGTCTTTTCCAGGTCCTTGTAGTGCTGGAAGAAATGCTCGATCTGCTGCAGCGTGATCTCGGGCAGGTCGGTGTAATTCAGGATTTTCTCGTAGCGCCGCGTCAGGCGCGGCACCGGCACCGCCACGATCTTCTCGTCGCCGCCGGCTTCGTCCTGCATCTTCAGCACGCCGACCGGGCGCACCGCGATGATGGCGCCGGGCACGATGCCGCGCTGGTTGGCGATCAGCACGTCGCAGGGGTCGCCATCGTCCGACAGGGTATGGGGGATGAAGCCGTAGTTACCGGGATAGCGCATCGAGGTGTACAGGAAACGGTCGACCACCAGCGTGCCGGACGCCTTGTCCATTTCGTACTTGATCGGCTCGCCGCCCACCGGAACCTCCACGATCACATTGACTTCGTGGGGCGGATTACGGCCGATCGAGATTGCGTCCAGACGCATTTGAGCTAGCTCCTTCGAGGAAAAGATCGAAAATCTTCAGGGGATGAGGCGAAACGGGCGCTATTTTGCCATGCCTGCGCGCGCCGTTCTCAATACACTTCGAGTCACGATTCTCAAAGTCGGAAAGGGCCCCCATGGACACCGATCTCGAGCAGATGTCGCGCGAAGCGCTGATCGCGGAGGTCAGGAAGCTGCGACAAGCCATCCGTGCGCACCGCGATAGTTCCGGCCACGAGCTATGCTGGCATCAGCCGGCGCTGTGGGGGCTGCTGCCGGAGAAAACCGATCCGTTGCCGTCAGTGCCGGCCTGGCCGCAGTTCATGCAGGGCTGCATCCGTTACCGCCAGTGGCTCGATGATCAGCTGCCGCTGGCGCCGCGCACCGACCAGCCGTATCAGGACGATCCGCCGTTCCAGGAAGAGTAGTAGCACCGGCG
Organism: Povalibacter sp.; assembly: GCA_035556415.1. GTDB lineage: Bacteria > Pseudomonadota > Gammaproteobacteria > Steroidobacterales > Steroidobacteraceae > Steroidobacter. The sequence continues at coordinate 16,960 of DATMEZ010000184.1, read as the reverse complement.
CTGTATACATCACTGCTTGCGCGATGCATTCAGCAAGCGATGCGATTCGCGGCGGGACACTGGCAGGAACGTTCTATTCACTCGCTATCGAATCGAAGCGCGGCAACTGAAGTACGGGTGGGTCGGCGGATGCCCGTCGCGGGCGACGCAGGCTCAGTGCACCGGCGTACCGAACAGGAATTTCCGCATCGATCCGGCGAACTGGCGCCACGAGCGACCGCGTACTCGATGCGGCAATCCCAGCTTGGCGCGCATCGCCTCGAAGATCGCGTCCGGCACGCTCACGTTGCAGGCCTTCTCCAGCCCCTGGAATCCCGGTGAGGAGTTGGCCTCGCAGATGCGATAACCGTCCTTGTCGAACAGGATGTCGACGCCGGCGACATCGAGTCCGAGCGCATGCGTCACACGCACCGCCAGCTGCGCCATTTCCTCCGGCGGCTGGAAGCAGGTGCCGACGCCGCCGAGTGAAATGTTCGACTTGAAGCTGCCGTCCGGCGAACGCCGCTCCATCGCCGCGACGGCCTTGCCGTCGATCACCAGCACCCGCACGTCACGTCCGTGACTGGACTTGATGTACTGCTGGAAAATGAAATCCGCACCCGGGCTCGCGCCATCCAGCAGATTCGCCAGATCGTTGAACTGCTCGCGATCCGAGCACAGCAACACGCCGTTGCCACGCGTGCCCTTCAATGTCTTGACCACCACCGGAAATCCGAGCTCGCGCTCGACCACGTTCACGTCCACCGGGAACTTGCCCAGGATGGTCTTCGGAATCGGCAGCCCGGTGCGCGACAGGATCTGCAAGGTATGCAGCTTGTCGGCCACGGCTTCGATGGCGGCCGGGCCGTTCACCATCGCTACGCCGAGGCGCTCGAAATGCCGCAGCACAGCGAAGGTGAAGTAGCTGGTCTCGCTGCCGGTGCGCGGAATGATCAGATCGGGCTTGGGCAGCCGGTGTCCCTGGTACACCGCCGACCAGTTGTCGTCCGAGTCGACGATGAGATCGAAATCGCGCGGCTGCAACACGCGCAGCTCGATACCGGCGCGTTCGGCGGCCTGTTGAAAGCGGAAAACCTCGGGCGCTTCCGGAACGTCCGGCGCCAGCTCGCGGTGGAAGAAGAGCCAACAGCGCATGGGAACCTCTCTGGCGGTACGCGGCCTCTACACGGGTGTCGCGACTTGCGACTGCGAGGGCTCACATTCAATCGTCTGCAGATCATGGAGGCAGGGAAGCTGCGCGTGCGCAGCTTCCCTTAAGGCTTGCGGCTGTCAGCCAAGAACGTACCCGGTTGGTCCGAGGTTCCTTGGCCGCAGTCAGTAGCCGATGGTGAAGCGCTTCTGGACGTGCTGTGCCTTCTGCGCCTCGTCGATCATCGCCACCGCGTAGTCTTCGATGGAGATATTGCTGTCGCCCTTGGCGTCCGTCACCAACTGGTCGCCGCCCAGGCGGAATTTGCCGGTGCGCTTGCCGGGCGCGATGCTGCCGGCCGGGCTGAAGTAGCTCCATTTCACGTCGGTCACGGTGCGGTAGTAATCGAGTGCTTCCTGCTGGCCCAGCACTTCGGCCTTGTACGCTTCCGGAATCGTCGTCACCAGCAGTACGCCCGGCCTGATTTCCAGGCTGCCGGCGCCGCCGACCACGATCAGGCGCGGCGCCTTCGGGCCCAGTGTGCGCAGCACCTCGATCAGTGATTCGCCCGCCTTGCGATAGATATGGTAGTCGGGGTTGTTGGCGCGATCCGCACCGACGGCGCTGATCACCACGTCCTGACCGGCGGCCAGCTTCGCGACCTGGTCGACATCGAGCACGTTGCCCTGCTTCACGCTCACGCCGTTGGGCTGGTTCTTCACGCGCGAGGGATCGCGCGAGATGACCGTAACCTGGTGGCCGCGGGTCACTGCTTCGCTCACGATGCGCTTGCCGATGTTGCCGGTGCCGCCGAAGACCGTGATCTTCAGCGACTCCGCCGCCGCGACATCGCCGGCCGCCATCACACCGAACAGCACGCCGGTCGCCAGCCAGCCGGCGGCATATCGAATCGGGTTCCAGAACTTCATGCGTCGACTCCTTCGGAAATAATTACGCATGTTAAATATATAGAACAGCGCCCCGCCTGGCACGGCGGACATTCCGGGGGTGGGGGCTGCGGATCTGTGCAATCCCGGCAGCCTGTCCCGCGATTGGGCGAAACCGCTATCGGTAATGGTCGTATTCTGTGCCAGCGGCCCGGCGAAAGTCGGTCGCGGCCCGGTCACGAAGCGGTGACGGATCAGCGGTAGCCCTTGGCCTGCAGCGAGAACAGATGGGCGTAATGACCGTTCAGCTGCATCAGCTCGTCATGCGCGCCGCGCTCGATGATGCGGCCGTCCTGCAGCACCACGATCTGGTCGGCCATGCGCACGGTCGAGAAGCGATGCGAAATGAGGATGGCGATGCGACCGCGGGTCAGCGTGCGGAAGTGCTCGTAAATCGTCGCTTCCGCGCCGGCATCCATTGCAGCGGTCGGCTCGTCCAGCACCAGGATATCCGCACGCGAGCGCATGAACGCGCGTGACAAGGCGATCTTCTGCCATTGTCCGCCGGACAGCTCGCGCCCGTCGTTGAACCATTTTCCCAGCGGCGTGCGATAGCCGTCGGGCAGCGTGGCGACGATCGAGCTCGCCATGCCTTTGTCGCTGGCTTCGCGCCAGCGGGTCTCGTCTTCGAAATGCTGCACGTCGCCGGCACCGATGTTCTCGCCGAGCAGCAGCTGATAGCGCGTGAAGTCCTGGAAGATCACGCCGATCCGGTCGCGCAGCGCCGCTTCGTCCCACTCTCGCAGGTCCTGGCCGTCGAGCAGGATGCGGCCCGTGGTCGGGTGATACAAGCGCGTCAACAGCTTGATCAGCGTCGTCTTGCCCGAGCCGTTCTCGCCCACCAGTGCCAGCGATTCGCCCGTACGAATGTGCAGATCCACGTCCACCAGCGTCGGGCTTTCCGCGCCCGGATAAGTGAACCCGACGTGCTCGAAGCGGATGCCGTCCTCGGGATGCGGGCCGTGCACGATCGCGCCCTTGGTCTGTTCGACCGGCGTCTCCAGGTACTCGTACAGGGTCGACAGATACAGATTGTCTTCGTACATGCCGCCGATCGCGGACAGGATGGCCGAGACGGCCGACTGGCCCTGCCGGAACAGCATCAGGTACATGGTCATCTGTCCGAGCGTGATGCGCGTGGCGATGGCCGAGAGTGCGATCCACGCATACGCGCCGTACAAAGTGCCGGTGCCGATCAGGCCGAGAAAGAAGCCCCAGGTATCGCGGCGGACGGTGAGATTGCGATCCTCCTGGTACAGCTTGCGGAAGATGTTGCGATAGCGTTGCAGGAACAGCGGCCCGAGGCCGAACAGCTTCACTTCCTTGACGTGATCCTCGCGCGCCAGCAGCGTCTCCAGGTACAGCTGCATGCGGGTTTCGGGCGAGCGCCACAGGAACAGGCGGAACGCATCGCCGGAGAATTTGGCCTCGGCGAGAAAGGCCGGCAGACCGGCAAGGATGAGCACCGCCACTGCCCACGGCGAGAACTTGACCAGCAGCGTGGCGTAACTGATGAGCGAGACGGCGTTCTGGCCGAGACCGAAAGTGCGCATGACCAGCGACAACGGCCGGCTCGAGGCTTCGCGCCGCGCACGCGTGAGCTTGTCGTAGAAATCGGAGTTCTCGAAGTGCGCGAGATCCAGCGTCAGCGCTTTCTCGAGGATCATGACGTTGACGCGCTGACCCAATAGGGCCCGCAGCAGGGATTGGCACAACGACAGGCCGCGCTGCGCACCGGCCAGCGCGGCAACCAGCAAGCCCTCGATGACCACCAGCAGCAGCGCGTGGTCGGTCAGGGCGGATTGCCCGGGGTTGCCGGCGCCGGCCTGAATGGCGGCGACCACGGCATCGACGATCAGCGCACCCACGTAAGCGATGGCCGCCGGCAGTGCGCCCGCCGCCACGGTCAGCAGACCGAAGGCGATGCTCAGCGGCCGGCTGGTGGTCCAGACCAGCTCGAGCGCACGGCGGCTGTACGCGAACACGCCGAGAAATCCGCGGGTGAGATCGGTTTTGCCCTGCGCAGGGTTGCGGCCGCGGGGTCTCATGCAGCGCAGACACCGGGTGGGCGAGTCGTGGTCCGATCGGAATTCAACGTGGTTGCACCTGTGTTCTCGTTCGATAGCCGTGCCGCAGTCGGCCGTTTCTCGATTGCATTGTCGGGGCACGCGGCCGAGAATCAATCTACACCGGCGGCCGCGCTGTGGCTGCTGGCATGACTCTCATGAAGGGATTGCAGCAATGAGCGGCCCCGAAGACAAGGCCAAACGTCCGCAAGCGAAACAGACGCCGACCGCAGGCGAGTCCGGCACGGACAAGCGCTCCGGGCGCGTCGCGTTCGACTCCCGCGGCAATCCGGTCTGGGAATGGCAGCTGGAAACCGGCGTCTACAGCCGCGACGTCAGCACACAGAAACTGAAGAAACTCGATCTGGGCGACCTGTCCATCGCCGAGACCGCGCGCCACAAGAAACCGTCAGGTTTGGAGGATCCGCAGTCGCCGGCCGTGACCGGGCACAACGAGCGGCCGTCCGGCGGTGGCTTCAATCCCTACGACAGTGCAGCGAGCGCCGGTGGCGGCTTCAATCCTTACGACAACGCACGTTCGGCCGGAAGTCGCTTCAAGCCTTCGCAACCTGCCGCCGCGCCACCGCGCAAGCCGACGGACATGCGCAAGCTGGATGAGTGGATCAAGTCGAAGCGCAAACTGGACGACAAGGAAAAGAAGTAGGCGCGCACGTCGATTCGTCGCAGTGGCACCGCAAGCCGATCGGCAACGCGCGCCGTCTGACAGGAGACAAGGAGCACCCGCAGTTGAAGATCAAGCGCATCATGGCCAACGTCGCCACCCCGCAGGTCGAGAAGGCTCGGGCTTTCTACCAGGACGTGCTCGGCCTCGACCTGGTCATGGATCATGGCTGGATACGCACCTACGCTACGGATTCGCGGATGACGGTCCAGGTCAGCTTCGCCAGCGAAGGCGGCTCCGGCACGTCGGTGCCGGATCTGTCCATCGAGGTCGATGACCTGGAGGCGGCCTTGGAGAAAATCCGCAAGGCCAGGATTCCGCTCGAGTATGGCCCGGCCAGCGAGCCCTGGGGCGTGCGCCGGTTCTATGTGCGCGACCCGTTCGGCAAGCTGATCAACATCCTGCAGCACGAGTAACGCCGAGATCACCGGGGCGAGGATCGCCTGCGTTTGCACAGGCGATCCGGTTGGCGAGGTTTGCGATGGTTACTGCGGCGCGTAAATCTGATCGAACACGCCGCCATCCGCGAAGTGCTCCTTCTGTGTCTTCGCCCAGCCACCGAAGTCCTCGATGGTCACCAGGTCAAGCTTCGGGAACTGGCTTGCGTACTTCGCTGCGACCTGGGCGTCGATCGGGCGATAGTAGTTGCGCGCGATGATCTCCTGAGCCTCCGGGCTGTAGAGGTGCTTCAGGTATTCCGTGGCCACCTCGCGGGTGCCGCGGCGCAGCGCCACTTTGTCGACGACTGCTACCGGCGGCTCGGCCAGGATGCTCAGCGAAGGCATCACGATCTCGACCTTGTCCGGCCCCAGCTCCTTGATCGACAGGAACGCTTCGTTCTCCCATGCAAGCAGCACGTCGCCGATGCCACGCTGCACGAACGTGGTGGTCGCGCCGCGTGCACCGGTATCGAGCACCGGCACATTCTTGAAGAGCTTGCGCGTGTACTCCTTCGCGCTCGCTTCATTGCCGCCGGGCTGCTTCAGCGCCCAGGCCCAGCCGGCGAGATAGTTCCAGCGTGCGCCGCCCGAAGTTTTCGGATTCGGCGTGATCACGGAAACGCCCGGCTTGATCAGGTCGCCCCAGTCCTTGATGCCTTTGGGATTGCCCTTGCGGACCAGGAACACGATGGTCGAGGTATAGGGCGAGCTGTTGTGCGGCAGGCGGCTCTGCCAGTTCACCGGCAGCAGCTTGCCGTTCGTGACCAGCGCGTCGATGTCGCCAGCGAGTGCCAGCGTCACGACGTCGGCGGGCAAGCCGTCGATCACGGTGCGCGCCTGTTTGCCCGAGCCGCCGTGCGACTGCCTGATCTGCACGGTGTCGCCGGTCTTGGCTTTCCAGAACTTGGCGAATTCCTTGTTGTAGTCCTCGTACAGCTCGCGTGTCGGATCGTAGGACACGTTGAGCAGGGTGACGGATGCCGCATGTGCGATCGGCGTCAGCGCGACGCCGAGCCCGAGCGCGAACGCAGCGATGCGCCCGGCAAAGCGTTTGTGGTTCATGAGTTGTTCCTCGAAAGGGTCGATGCGAATGGGTTTGCGATCAGAAGCCGACCGCCAGGCGCGTCAGGATGGCTTCGCCATCGCCACGGTCCCGGCCGAGTGCGCTACCGCCGCCGTCGAACTTCGCGTTCTCGTAATTGATCTGCCACTTGAAGCTCTCGTTGAAGTACCAGTTCAGACCGACTGCGTACTCAGTGACCTTGCGCGGTTGAGTGAGCGGATCGACGAAGGAGAGCGAGCCGCCTTCGAACAGCGAGTCGTCGAGCTTGAGCTGGTTGTAGCGCGCCACGATTTCGAATGCGCCCCAGCCTGGTCGACCGATGCTGAACGTGCTGTTCGGCTTGAAGCCTTTGAACGAAGCGTCCTCGCCGGTCAGGAAATAGGACAGTGCCAGCTGCCATGCCGAAACGTCGACGTTGCCGTGGTGCAGGCCGCTTGCCGTCTGGCGCGAAAGGTCTTGCGATACGCGGGCGTACTCGGCCAGCGCGCCGAAGCTGCCGACGTAGTAGTACGCCTGCGGTGTCACGCGCAGTCGTTCGCCGTCGAGATAGGTTGCTTCGTTGAGGTCGGCCGTTGCAGCATTGTCGCCGCGGAAACGGAAGAACGACTGCTGATCCGGTGTGCGATACGAAGGCAATCCCGGGCGCTGCACGCTGCCAGTGCCGTTCACATAGGTAGCCGCGACGCCGAAGCCAAGCCCGCGCAACGCGAAATTGTCCGAGTTCAGGAACGGCTGGAAGAACACGCGTGCCGCCCAGTCACGATCGCTGTCGAGCTCCACGTCCCCCTGAGAATCGGAGGAGCTGCCGTCGCTCACGCCGTTGTAGACGCCGACCGAGTAATTGACGGCGCCACCGGCGATGTCACCGCCGAGTGCGACGCCCAGATCGCGATTCGGCAGCAGCACGGTGGGCAGGCCACGCTCGATGAACTTCATGTCATTGCCGGAGACCAGGCGCTCCAGCCCCACCGGCACCTTGAACTTGCCCGCGGTGAGCTGCGCCCAGGGTCGGAAGCGGATGGCGCCGTAGGCATCGAGGATGATGGTCTTGCCGCCGGCAAAGTCGGGCGTGAAGCGGAAATCGAAGATGTCGTTCAGCGTGCCTTCGAGCGTCGGACGTACTCGACGCAACAACCAGGTGTCCGCCGAGTCGGGCGCGTTGTCGTCGAGGAAGTAGCGTCCGTCGTAGTGCAGCGTGCCGCGCAGCTTCACGACGTTCGCGCCGTCCGGTGACTGCAGGCTGAAACCCTTCGGTCCGGCCTTCACCACTGGATTCGACGCCGCCGCGGCTTTCGCCGCTTCGTCGTTCAGTTCGAGCTTGCGCTCGAGCACCTTGATTTGCTGTTGCTGCGATTCCAGTTGGGCACTGCTTGCCGTCGAACCGGCCGCCTCGCGCTGCCCGAGCCGCTGCTGCAGTTCCTGGATCTGACGTTCCTGGGCATCGAGCCGCTGACGCAGATCGGACAGTTCATCCGCGTGCGCGCCCGTTGCCGTGAGACCGAGCAGCGCCACGACGCTGGCTGCCAGAATCTTCGAGCCCGCGCCAGCGCGGGCCTGTTGTCGTTCTACCGAACTCATACGCCTCCCTTGGTTGTCGATTTCTCTAGCGCCACGAGCGCCATCGTGGTGCCGCATGCTAGGCGCGGGCAGGTCAGGGATCAGTCGAGCGGCAGTGACAAAAGGGTTACTGCGGATGAATGCCGGTGAAAGTTGGGGACCGGGAGCATCACTGATGCTTCTGCTTCAGGCGTGGCGCGCCATGTCAGCTATGCGAGCGACTCGGGATGGGTCCTGGAGTGCGCGGCGGCATGCCGTGGCCAGTTGGCGGCGATGCCCAAAATGTATGGGTGCGGTGCGGTGACTTGTAGTATCTGGAGCGCTCGATGTCAGCATTCTCGTCGGAGGAAGTTACGTGCGCGCATGTCGAGCGATTTTCGGAGTCAGCCTGTTGTCCCTGGCCTTTGCTTTCGGCCCCGTTCGCGCCGACGCGCCAGCGCCCTCATCGCATGGGCCGTGGCTGGGCGTGTGGAAGCTCAACGTGGAGAAAAGCCAGTTCCACACCAACAAACCGCCGGTGGGCACTGACCGTACCTACGCGATGACCGCGGCGGGACCGGACAGCTTCGACATTCTCATCCTGTCCAAGTCGCCCGAAGGCAAGCAGACCATGCACATGCAGACCAAGGGCGCGCGCTTCGATGGCAAGAACTACCAGGAAGTCGGCAATCCCTTCGCCGACCACAATCGTTTCAAGCTCACCGGGCCGCGCTCGTACGAGTTCGTCGAGACCAAGAACGGCGTCGAGGTCATCACCATCAGCGCCGAGATTTCGGCTGACGGCAAGACGCGTACCTCGCGGCAGAAGAGCGTCGGTCGCGACGGCAAGCCGATCGTGAACGTGGCTGTCTGGGACAAGCAGTAGCCACTTGCCCTGAAGTTGAAAAGGGGTCACGCCGACTGCGTGACCCCTTCCGTCATTGCGCCTGCTGCGTGGTCCGAATTCCCGGTCGCAGCGTCGCCGGATCGTAAACCTCGCCCCCCTTGATCACGCGCCAGATGGTCTGCGTGTTGCGGATGTCCTGCAGTGGATCGCTGTCGAGCAGCACGACGTCACCGAGCTTGCCCGGTGTGAGTGAGCCCAGATCCCGCGACGCACCGACCAGATCCGCGCCGCCCTGAGTCGCTGCTCGCAGTACGTCGATGGCGGGAATGCCCGCATCGGTGAACTGTGCAATCTCCCAGTGCAGTGCGAGTCCGAAGTACACCCCGCCCATCAGCGAGTCGGTGCCCGCGGGCATGGTGACGCCATGAGCGTGAGCCTTGGCGATGCGTTCGAGGCGATCTTTGTGCTTCTCGAGCAGCTCGGCCCGACTCTGAGAGGCAGCGGAGGCGCGAGAGCGCCGCGATTCTTCCGGCACGTAAGTCAGCACGCGCCAATGGGTCTGCCAGCCGGGATCGGAGGCCGCCATGAGGTCGCCGCCGCCGACCGAGAGCGTCAGGTCGGCCGGCGTGTGGGTCGCGACCAGCATGTTGAGCACGTCCTCGTAGGTCCGCGTCACTCCCTGGCTGTGCTCGATCGAGGTCGAGCCCCAGTCGACGCGACGAACGATCTCCTCCAGCGACAGGCCGTGGCCGACGACAGGCAGCCCGACGCGGTGCGCTTCATCCGCCACGATGCCCTGGAGATGCCAGGGCAGCGATGGGTAGATCTTGACGAAGTCGGCGCCGCGCGCCTTGAGGCTTCGGACTTCGGCGCGCGCTTCCTGCTCGTTGCCGATGGTGTAGAACGCGTCGCCCCATAGCGGCATCGTGCCTTCCATGATCTCGCCACTGTAGAAGTAGCGCGGCGCGGGTGCGGCAGTGAGATTGCTTCGGTCATCGAGCGCCGTCATCAGTTCCAGTGCGCTGCCGGTGTCGCGGATGGACGTGACGCCGAAGGCGATGAAGGCATCTTCGTTGGTCTGCTGATCGAACCATGCGGAATGCACGTGTACGTCGAACAGACCCGGAATGGCGAAGCGGCCATGACCCTCGAGCCGGACCAGGTTCGACGGAAGACGCCGGCCCGCGGCATCGCCGATCCAGCGGATGCGACCGTCTTCGATGAGCATCGACTGTGGCTCGGTGAATCGACCCGCCGTCAGATCGAGCACGCGAACGTTGTCGACGAGCACCGGCGCCGGGTGTGCCGGTTGAACGTCGATTCGCACCGGTATGGTGCTGCTGCGGCCGCCCGAGAGCGGCTGGCGATAAACCCTGTCGCCCGCGCTGTACACGATTGCCGACGAGTCGGGCGTGAACGAAAAAGCTCGTCCGCCTGCGGCACTGAATCGATGTAATTGCGCGTCCTTCAGCATGGCCTGCATTGGCGCGACCCAGATCTCCGAGTTGCGGCGCTGCGCGAACCACTTGCCGTCGGGAGAGACCAGTCCTTCATGCACGTGGCGCGAAAAATCCGTCACTGCTTCGGGGTTCGCCTGCGGTGACAATGCAACCCGATACAGCGCTGCGATCTTGCTCGGCCGGTTGGTGAAATAGATCGAGCGTGCGTCGCTGGAGAAGTGCGGTCGCCCTTGCCAGGAGCCGGCGGTTTTCGCGACTTCGGTCTGGGTGCCGTCGTTGACGTCGATCACGATGATGGACGCGGGCCAGCCCAGGCCGCGTGAGTGCTGGAAGACGATGCGGCGGCCGTCCGGGCTCCAGCTCGGGAACAACGGCCATTCGGCGCCGCCGACGCTGAACAGCGTCTTCGTCTGCTTCGACGCGAAATCGTAAACATCGAGCCGGCGCTTGCCGTTCTCACTGGCCACGTAGGCGAGCTTGCTGCCGTCCGGCGAGTACGCGGGGTTGCGTACGAACGCGTTGCCCTGGAGCAATCGGGTGGCGGGGCCGCCGCTCAGCGACTGTTCCCAGAGAAAACCGCCGGCCATGACTACCAGGTGCTTGCCGTCCGGAGCGAGCGTTGGCGCCAGCGCCGGGTGCATCGCCACGGTCTTGGTGCTCGCAGCGGGGAATCGCGCGACCGATTTCACCTTTGGCTGCACCTGCAGACTGATGTCAGCCGTAAAAGCGATTCGCTCGGGCTCACCCGCGGGTGCGCTTGCCCGCCACAACTGGCCGGCATCGCCGAAGAACAGCGTCTGACCATCCGCAGACACCGTGACGCGGCCGCCGTTCTCTTGCACGTGGGAGCCGGCAACCGGCATCGAATCCTTGTCAAAAGCGAGTCGCTGGATGGCGCCCGAGGCCGAGTAGTAGACGCCGTCACCTTTGGGAGCCGGCGCTACCCGGCCGATGTCTCCTTCCGTCGCGGCCAGTACGACGATCGAGCCATCGGCCTGACGTGCTTCGATGCGAGTGCGCTGCACTCGTGGTCCCATCATGCCGCCCGAACCCAGCTCACGCACTGTCCATGCGAGCCGTCCGTCCGCAAGATAGAACACGGTTTCGATGGCTTGTGGGCCGCCGACTGCGACGGACGAGCCATCGGCCAGGGAAACAGTCCGCAGCTCGCGCAGGCCCGTGTCGCCAAAGCCCGGGATCAGCTCCAGCGGATGCTGGTCGCGAGGTACGTGCCGGGTATAGGCCAGGGTTTGCCCGTCCGGGCTCCACGCCGCCCGCGACGATTCGATGTCGTGCGTGATCTGCGATATGTGCTTGCTGGTCCGGTCGAGCACGAAAATATTGGAGCCGCTGCCGTCGCGGTTCGATGTGAACGCGATGCGGCGTCCGTCCGGGGAGATCGCCGGATCGCTGTCGTACGATGGTCCGAACGTGAGCTGCGTGGTGTGCCCGCCGCCGGCGGGCACCTCGAACAAGTGCCCCAGCATTCCGATGACGAGCGTCTGCCCGTCGGGCGACAGGGCGATGGACGGTGCCGTGACTTCCTGCGTCTTGACCGTGACGGAGGTCGCAGCCGCATCGATCTGCAGCGGGATGGACGCGAGTGTGAGCGATGCGAGCGCCAGCAGCGCGACGGCGGATTTCTTCATGGCTCTTCTTCTATCGTGGAGCGGTATGCGCCGTATCGCATGGTATCGAGGCGCGCTGTGCGAGATTGGAATGGGTTGCTCTCGATCGGCGCATAGAGCTCCATGCCGGAATGTTATGGCTCGGCGAGCTGCGGCATTCGCTGCCAGGATTTCTGATCCGGCGAGCCGCACGGATCTGTGCCAGCGCACCGCGGGTGCGCAACGTATGAGCCATCGCTGCGAACACCCGCTGTGGATGCGGGCGTCAATCGATCTGAGCCTACTTCACCGGCAGCTTCACGTCCGTGAACAACGTGGTGATCTCTTCCGGCGTACCCGTCGCCATTGCACGGTCCACCAGGCGGCGGTTGAGATGCGGCGCGAACAGTTGCAGGAATTCATACATGTAACGGCGCAGCAGACCGCCGCGTGAGAAACCGATCCACGTGGTGTGGGTGGGGAACAGGTGCGCTGCATCGATGGCGACCAGATCGCGATCCTCGCGAGCATCGACGGCGACATCGGCGACGATGCCGACGCCGAGCCCGAGGCGCACGTAGGTTTTGATCACGTCGGAGTCTCGCGCCGTCAATGCCACGTTCAATGTGAGGCCGGCGCGCGCGAACATCTGTTGCAGCGACGACGGACCGGTGAAGCTGAAAACATAGGTGACGATGGGATAGGCCGCGAGCTGCTTCAAGGTCGGCTTCTTGACCGACGCCAGCGGATGATCCAGCGGCACCACGATGTGGCGATGCCACTGGTAGCCGGGTAGCAGCACCAGACTGTCGAACAGTTCCTCCGAACCGGTGGCGATGGCGAAATCGATGCGATCGAGCGCGGCCATCTCGGCGATCTGCTCGGAGGTGCCCTGGTGCAGGTGCAGTTTCACGTTCGGGTATTTGGCGCGGAACTGCTGGATCACCGTCGGCAGCACGTAGCGCGCCTGCGTGTGCGTGGTGCCGATCGACAGCGTGCCGCGATCTTCATCCTTGTGCTCGTCCGAGATGCCCTTGATGTTCTGCACTTCGCGCAACACGCGAATGGCCCGGTCCACCACCTGCTGCCCGGCCGGCGTGACCTTGGTCAGCGTGCGGCCGCTGCGCACGAAGATGCGAAAGCCCAGCTCATCCTCGAGCAGCTTGATCTGCTTGCTGACCGCGGGTTGCGAAGTGTGGAGTTTTTCGGCCGCCGCAGTGATGTTGAGGCCGTTCTGGACCACCGAGGCGAGATAACGCAGTTGCTGGAGCTTCATTACGGTACGTGCAGGATTTTCAGGGTATTCTGGCACGTCAGGCGTGCCGGTGCGCAGGTGCCGGCCTGATCGCAGGCTTGCAGCAACGGGAGATCGCCATGAATCAAGTCACTCCTTCCACTCCGAGTGCCGAAGAGCGCAACTGGGCGGTGATCTGTCACTTGAGCGCGCTGGCTGGTCTGGTGGTGTGGGGCATCGGCATCATTCTGGGGCCGCTGATCGTCTGGCTGGTCAAGAAGGACACCCTGCCTTTCGTCAGCGACCAGGGCAAGGAAGCACTGAATTTCCAGATCACGGTGTTTCTCGCAGGCGTGGTCTGCACTGCGCTGGTGTTCCTGCTGATCGGCGTGCCGATGCTGGCGGCGCTGGCGGTGTTCGACCTGGTGTTCATCATCATCGCCGCGGTCAAGGCCAGCGAGGGCGTGCAGTACCGCTATCCGATCGCGCTGCGGCTGATCAAGTAGCCGGCCTTTCCCTTGACGCGCCCGGCGCGGCGCAGTAATACTCCTGCCCATGTATACGCACGAAATGGCCCAGCGCTGGTGGTGGCGGCTCTCATAGGAGAGGGCTGCTGGACCGCGCGCGAGCGTATAGAACTTAAGAAACCGCTGACATCCAGAAAAACCCATCTCCGAGTACTCCGGGGGTGGGTTTTTTTTGGGCCCTTCCCCGGCGGATGACGAGGGAAGAGGACCAACGATTGAAACCGCCGTTCGACATTGCCGCCGACCTGGACACGCCGGTCTCGGCCTACCTGAAACTGAAGCCGTTTCGCCCGCGCTTTCTGCTGGAAAGCGTCGAGGGCGGCGAGCGCCTGGCGCGTTATTCCTTCATCGGCTTCGGCGATTGCCTGGAAGTGAGACTGGACGAACGCGGCCTGACGGTCGATGGTCGGACCACGCCGGCGCCCGCGACCCAGGCTGAGCTGCTCGATGCGTTGCGTGCTGCGCTCGCAAAAGCGCCGCAGCCTTTGCCGCATATTCCCGGTGTTCCTCTGCTCGGCGGATTGGTGGGTGCGGCCGGATACGATCTGGTGCGTTATTTCGAGCGGCTGCCGAATCGCGCCCGGATCATCGAGAAAACGCCCGAGGCGCACTATCTCGCGCCGCGCTCATTGCTCGTCTTCGATCATCTGACCCGCGGTGTCGCGCTGCTGCATGCCGGCAGCGAGGCCGAGCGCATGGCGCTTCGCAAGGAAGTGGTCCAGGCGCTGCGGGGTCCGATTCCTCCTTCTGAAAAGCGCGTCCGCTATTCGCCGCCCATCGGCAGCCTGAGCGAAGCGGAGTACGTTCGTAACGTGGGCCGCGTCAAGGAATACATCGCGGCGGGCGACGTTTACCAGCTGGTGCTGTCGGTGCGTTTCTCCGGTGAATGCAGCCTGGAACCGTTCGAGACCTATCGTGCGCTGCGGCTGCTGAACCCTTCTCCTTATATGTTCTATTGCGAGCTCGGCGATTGCGTCGTGGTCGGGTCTTCGCCCGAAGCGCTGGTGAAACTCTCCAATGGTCGAGCGCAGATGCGGCCGATCGCAGGCACCCGGCCGCGCGGTACGGATGCAGCGCACGACGTGGCATTGCAGGAAGAACTGCTCGCGGATCCGAAAGAGAATGCCGAACACGTCATGCTCGTCGACCTGGCGCGCAACGATCTGGGACGTGTGGCGAAAGCCGGCTCGGTCGGTGTGCAGCCTTATCGGCATGTGGAACGCTACAGCCACGTCATGCACATCGTCAGCGGCGTGAATGGCGAGATGGCGCCGGGCAAGGATGCGTTCGATCTGTTCGCTGCTGCATTCCCGGCAGGCACGCTGGTAGGCGCGCCGAAAGTACGCGCGATGGAAATCATCGATGAGCTCGAACCGGTGCGGCGCGGCTTCTACGGCGGCACCGTCGGCTATTTCGGCACCGGCGGCGACATGGACCAGGCGATTACCATCCGCACCATGGTCTTCCGCGGGGATACCTACAGCTTCCAGGCCGGCGCCGGCATCGTCGCCGACAGCGTGCCGACGATGGAGTATCAGGAAGTGCTGGCGAAAAGCGCGATCATACGGCGCGCGCTGGCAATGGCGGAGGAAGGACTATGAGTACTGCCGGAGTCGACATGCCGCGCCTGCTGCTGATCGACAACTACGATTCGTTCACCTACAACCTGGTGCAGGCCTTCATGGTGCTGGGCGCGGACGTGCTGGTTCACCGCAACGATCAGATCACGATCGAGCAGGCGCGCGCGCTGCGTCCGACGCATCTGTGCATCTCGCCTGGCCCCGGCACGCCGCACGACGCCGGTGTTTCCATGCGCATGATCGAAGCCTTTGCCGGCGAACTGCCGGTGCTCGGCGTTTGTCTCGGCCATCAATCGCTGGTGGAAGTGTTCGGTGGCAAGGTGGTGCGCGCCGGCCGACTGATGCACGGCAAGACCTCGCGAGTGCACCACGATCGACGCGGCATCCTCCAGGGCATGCCCGAACCGTTCGAGGCCGGGCGCTACCACTCGCTGATCGCGCAGCCAGAGTCGATGCCGGACGTTCTGGAAGTCACGGCACGTACCGATGAGGGCGAAATCATGGGGGTGCGGCATCGAACGCTGGCGGTGGAAGGAGTCCAGTTCCATCCGGAGAGCGTGCTGACGCCGCAGGGGCCGCTGCTGATGGGCGCCTTCCTCGAGCAGCGATCCGGCAAACGTGAGCCGATCGCATGAGTGCGTTGCGCGACACGCTCGAACGGCTGCTGGAAGGCAGCAATCTCACGCAGGCCGAAGCGTCGGACCTGCTGATGGCGCTGACCGATGTGACCACGCCGCCGGCAATGGCAGGTGCCGTGCTTGCGGCATTGCGTGTGAAAGGTGTAACGGCCGATGAGTTGCGCGGCTTTGCCACGAGCATGCGCAGCCTGGCGCGGCGTCCGGAGATTCCACCCGGCTCACCGCTGGTCGACATGGTGGGCACCGGCGGCGACAGCTCGGGCAGCTTCAACCTTTCCACCGGCGCGGCGTTGCTGGTGGCGGCGACCGGCGTTCGGGTCGCGAAGCACGGGACCAGTTCGGTTTCCAGTCGCAGCGGCAGCGCCGACGTGATTCGCGCGCTGGGCTTGAATCTGCCGTTGGATGAAAACGCGGCAGGCGCATGCCTGGCGGCTACCGGGTTTACTTTCTTTTTCGCGCCGTATTTTCACCCGGCCTTCAAGGCCATCATGCCCGTGCGCCAGGCGCTGGGCGTGCGCACCGTGTTCAACATCCTGGGTCCGCTGCTGAATCCCGCGGCGCCGCCGTTTCACCTGATCGGCGCTTATCATGTCGACGTGGCCGCGCTGCTCGCCGAAGCGCTGGCCGGCATGCCGATCGAGCGTACCTACGTGGTGCACGGCGATCCGGGCTGGGACGAGGCGACACCCGTGGGGCCGTTCACGCTGTTCGACGTCAGGCCGGGCAAAGTCATCCGTAGTATCCGCAGCGCCGAGGAATTCGGCCTGCCGCAGTGCACGGCGCAGGAGCTGAAAGGCGGCGATGCCGCCCATAATGCTCAGCACCTGCGCGCCGTGCTCGAAGGGCGCGACCGCAGTGCGCACCGCAACGCAATCGTGTTGCAAGCCGCACTTGTCCTGGAATTGCTGGACAAGGCACAGTCGCCTCGTGAAGCCGCTCGTATGGCGCAAGATGCCATCGACAGCGGCGCCGGCACGCGGGTGCTGGAAAAAATCTCAGCTTTTGGTCAATCCCTTTCTGCACCATGACCGGTCTTCTCACAGAAATGACACAGACGAGCCTCGCAAGGCTCGAACAGGCGCGCGCCAAGGAATCCGAGAAAGCGCTGTGGGCGCGAACTTCGGACATGCCGCCGCCGCCGCGTTTGAAATTGTGCCCGGAAGGGTTCGACGTCATTGCCGAGTGCAAGCTGCATTCGCCGTCG